>JBFWQN010000413.1:0-5198 GCA_050249405.1 Hyphomicrobiaceae bacterium
GTGTCGCCGATATACATGCCCGGCCGCTTGCGCACGGCGTCCAGCCCGCGCAGCACCTTGATCGAATCGGCGTCATAGTCCTCGGCGCCGGGCGTAAAGTCGTTGTTGTCGCTCATGTTCTTGGCTTTCTGCAAAGAGGGTCAGGCCGCCGCGATCAAGCCGTCAGCCACGCGCAGCACCTGCGCACGGCCGGCGAGCGGCGCGAAGAGTTCGGCATCGGTGCCCGTCATCCAGCACTGGACGGAGAGCGCCACCACTTCCTCGAACAGCGCCGCCCGGCGCTCGGCGTCGAGATGGGCCGCGATCTCGTCGAGCAGCAGAAGCGGCGCACGGCCGCGCGACAGCGCCACCAGGCGGGCATGGGCGAGCGCGATCGACACCAGAACCGCCTTCTGCTGGCCGGTCGAGCCCTCGGCTGCCGGCAGGTCGAGATCGAGATGACGCACCGCAAGATCGCTCCGATGCGGCCCACAGGATGTGGTGCCCGACTCACCATCTCGCAAGCGGCTGGCGGCGAGCTCGCCCCGCAGGCGGTCCTCGGCGTCGAGCGCGGCCATGGTGGCGACCCAGCCGTCGATCTCGCCGGCCATGGCGAGCGCCGCACGCGGGAACGGGCCGATGCCCAGCCGCGCCGCGGCGTCGAGGCGATGGACGGTGTCGGCGCGCGCCGCGGCCAGGGCCACGCCATGGCGGGCCATGGTGTCCTCGAGCGCGGTGAGCCAGTGCGGATCGCGGCTGCCACTCTTGTCCCGATCTGCCAGCAGGCGGCCCCGCTGGCGGAGCGCGTTCTCGTAGGCGGCCACGTCGCCGGCATGCTGGGGATGCAGCGCCGTCACCAGCCGGTCAAGGAAGCGCCGCCGTTCGCCCGGCCCGTCGAGGAACAGCCGGTCGAGCTGCGGCGTCAGCCAGACGGCCGCGACATGCAGGCCAAGCGCGGTCTGGCTCTGGGCCGGACGGCCGTCGATGCGCACGGCCCGGCGCGGCAGGCTGCTCTCGTTTTTGGCCGGTTCCAGGCCGGTGCCGATGGCGAGCCGGCCCTCCGGCGTGTCCAAGGTGGCGGCGACCGCCCAGGTCGTGGCGTCCGGCTCGCCGGCGCGTGAGCGACGGGCAACCTCATCGAGGCGGGCGCGGCGCAGGCCGCGGCCGGGCGCCAGGAAGGAGAGCGCCTCCAGCAGGTTGGTCTTGCCGGCGCCATTGGCGCCCACCAGCACGATGGGCTCGGGGCCGCAATCGAGGCGGAGCTGGCGATAGTTGCGGAAGTCGGTCAGCCGAAGCTGGCGCACGGCCAGTACGGCCGGCGCTGCGCCGGTTGCGGCGTCGGGGGAATAGGCAAGTGCGTTGATCGGCGGCGCCGTCATACCCGCATCGGCATGAGAACGTACAACGCGCTCTCGTCGGCGCCGTCGCGCACCAGGGTGGGCGAACCGGCGTCGGCCATCAGGAAGCGGGCCTCGCTGCCCGCAATCTGCTCGGTGATGTCGAGCAGGTAGCGCGAGTTGAAGCCGATCTCGAGCGCGGCCGCCTTGTATTCGACCTCGATCTCCTCGGTGGCGCTGCCGGCATCGGGGCTGGTGGCCGAGAGCGTGACCACGCCCTTGGCGACCGCGAGCTTGATGGCGCGCGACTTCTCGGTGGAAATGGTCGAGACGCGATCGACGGCGTGGGCGAACTCCTTGCAGGGGACGTTCAGGACCTTGTCGTTGCCGGTCGGGATGACGCGCTCGTAGTCGGGAAAGGTGCCGTCGATCAGCTTGCTTACCAGGGTGACCCCGCCCGAGGCGAAGCGGATGCGGGTGTCGGAAAGCTCGATATCGACCGAGCCGTCGCTCTCGTCCAGGAGCTTGCGGACCTCGCCCACCGTCTTGCGCGGCACGATCACGCCCGGGATCTCCGCGGCGCCCTTGGGCAGCGGCACCTCGACCCGGGCCAGGCGATGGCCGTCGGTCGCCACGCCGCGCAGCACCTGGGTGCCGTTCGAAGTGGCGGAATGGAAATAGATGCCGTTCAGGTAGTACCGCGTCTCCTCGTTGGAGATGGCGAAGCGGGTGCGGTCGATGATGCCCTTGAGGTCGGTCGCCGGCAGCTGGAAGCGGTGCGGCAGGTCGCCCTCGGCCATGGCCGGAAAGTCGGCCGGCGGCAGGCACTGCAGGGTGAAGCGTGACCGGCCCGCCCGAATGGTCAGGCTGTTGCCGTCGGAGGCGCTTTCGAGCTCGACCTGGGCGCCGTCCGGCAGCTTGCGCACGATCTCGTACAGCGTATGCGCCGGCGCCGTCGTCGAGCCGGTCTTGGAGGCCGTCGCATCCACCTGCTCGGTGATGGAGAGGTCCATGTCGGTCGCGGCGAGGCTCAATCGTCCCTTCTGCGCCGTGATCAGGACGTTGGAGAGAATGGGGATCGTGTTGCGCCGCTCGACCACACTCTGGACATGGGCCAGCGCCTTCAAGAGGGCTGCCCGTTCAATCGTCAGTTTCATGGTTTGGTCGCTATAACGAGGGGCCAAAAAAGCGGTTTAGACACCCCGTTTCGCAGGCCTGAAATGCCCATTGCGGAACGGTTGCAGACTATAGCACGGTAGGCCTTGGCGGGAAGCGAATTCGCTCGGAATTTGAGGCTCTTAAGGCCCTGAGGGCAAAGCAAAACGGGGCCCTCTCGGACCCCGTTTCACGTCTCTCCCCGGGAGTTGCCTAGCCCTGCAACTGTCGCTTGAGCAACTCAACGTCTTCTGCAATCGAGAGATCGGAGATCTTGAGCTCCTCGATCTTGCGGACGGCATGCATGACCGTGGTGTGGTCGCGGTTGCCGAATCGCTTGCCGATCTGCGGCAGGCTCAGCGTCGTGAGCTGCTTGGCAAGATACATTGCGACCTGCCTGGGACGCGCCACCGAGCGTGCGCGACGCGGCGAGCTCATCTCGGCGAGCTTGATGTTGTAGTGCGCCGCCACGCGTTGCTGGATCTCGTCGACCGTCACCTTGCGGTCGGCCTGGCGCAAGAGGTCGTGCAGGACGTCCTGCGCCATCTCGACGGTGATCTCGCGGCCGATCAGCTGGCCGTGGGCGACGACGCGGTTCAAGGCACCTTCGAGCTCGCGGATGTTGGTGCTGATCTTGTGCGCCAGGAACTCCAGCACCGCGACCGGCACCGGCACGCGCGCACCCTCCGCCTTGGTCTGCAGGATCGAGAGGCGCAGCTCATAGGTCGAGGAGTGGATGTCCGCCACCAGGCCGCTGCCCAGCCGCGAGCGCATGCGCTCCTCGATGTCCTGCAGCTCGCTCGGCGGCTTCTCCGAGCTGAGCACGATCTGTTTGTTTTGCTCAACCAGAGAATTAAAGGTGAAGAAAAATTCGTCCTGGCTCGCTTCCTTGCCGCAGATGAATTGCACGTCGTCGACCATCAGCACGTCGACGTTGCGGAACAGCTCCTTGAACTGGCCGGTGTTCTTGGTGCGCAGCGCCTGGATGAAGCGGTTCACGAAGCTCTCGGCTGTGAGGTAGAGCACGCGCTGCTTGGGGTCGCGCTCGCGGATGGCATGCCAGATGGCATGCATCAGGTGGGTCTTGCCCAAGCCCACGCCGCCGAAAATATAGAGCGGGTTGCGCTCGGGCAGCGGCCGGTCCTGCTCGGCGATGTTGCGCGCGGCGGCATAGGCGAACTCGTTGGGCTTGCCGACCACGAAGTTGGCGAAGGTGTAGCGCGCCTCGGGGCCCTGGAAGCCCTCCTCGCCGCCGCGGCCGATCGCCGGCCCCAGGCGCGGCATCGCCGACGACTGGTAGTTCTGCGGCGAGGTCGGTACCGGCGGCATGGCGATGATGTCGTTCGCCCGGCGCGGCGTCGGCGGCGGCACGAGGTTGACCTCGACGCTGCTCACCTCGGCATGCACGGCCTGCCAATAGGCCAGGACGCGGTCGCCATAGTGGCGGGCGACCCAGTCGCGCACGAAGCGCGTCGGGGCATAGAGGCGGAGCTTGCCGGTCTCCAGCTTGCCCAGCTCGACCTCGCCGAACCACGTCTTGAAGGCCTTGTCGCCGATTTCCTTGCGCAGCCGATCGCAGACGCGCACCCAATGCGCCTCCAGCTCCTTTCGGCCCGCAACTTCTTCCATATCGGCCCCCGCGATTGTCTTTTGTTCGTACGACGCTGCGTTCTTGTTGTTGCCCGTCACCGGCGCTTGAATTCGGTTCATTATGTTTGTCTCCACGGAAGTCCCGCTGCCTTCCACCCCCCTGCTGTGCCGCGCTTGGCCTGCGCATCCAGGGGCCCCTCGAAGCCGTCAGCTACGTTGAGACATGTACTGTAGCCGGCCGCGGTCATGGCTTTCGCCGCCGCGGCCGATCGGGCTCCACTCCTGCAAATGAACAGCAGCGGCGCTTCCTTGTTGGTGAGCGCGCCCGAGAGCGCGGCCACGAATTCCGGGTTGGGCTGCATGCTGGGAAACACCTGCCATTCGATGAGCGCCGGCTTCTTGGCCAGCGTCTCGAGGTCGGGCAGGCCGACATAGTTCCATTCCGCCCTGGTGCGGCAGTCGATCAGGACGGCGTCCTTGTTCTCGCTCAGGATCTTCCAGGCGGTCGTCGGGGCCACGTCGCCAGCATAGCCGGCGGCAGGGGAGACCTCGTACGTGCCTGCGATCTTGTTGTCTTTCGCCATGGCCCCCGCTCTTCATTTTACGAAGCAGGCTGCTCAGACACGAGCCAACGATCTACGATGGACACACAATGCACGAAGGACAACAGGAGATCGAGATGAGCGTCGTTAGAGGGAACGCTGTCTTGTTTCGACCGACACTGTCGCCAGGTGGCTGTGGTTTTCTCCCTCGTTCGTCCGGCAAGGAGGAAGCCCCCCATCCTTGCCTCGGCTCGCGTCTTTGCGCCCCACGCTCCGTCGCGATGAGCCGAGTCTTAGACAGACTCTTCGAGGTTCGCAAACGATTCACAGCGGCAACGAAGCAGGCTATTCATGTTGTTCTTCGCGTGAGTCGATTGACATCGTCTGGAAACCGATTCTCTTTCGTTCGTCGCGCCGAACGTCGCTCAATATGTAGCGCCTGATCTCGCGCCTGGTCCGATAAAAGCGAATCGTATGGTTAACGCCCAATTGGCAACCAAATGTTCTCGGGCGCGACGCTCGAAAAAAATCTAAAAAATTCTCTAAAAAATCTTTGATGCGACAAGCTGAAAAAGAAAACGCCGCTCGTTGGAGC
>JBFWQN010000414.1:0-5191 GCA_050249405.1 Hyphomicrobiaceae bacterium
GCAAGGCCGATCACGCGGCGCGTCCGGCACGACGGGGCAAGCGAAACTCGGGCGGGTAGCTCAGTGGTAGAGCATCTGACTTTTAATCAGATGGTCGTGGGTTCGATCCCCACCCCGCTCACCAATGTTCTCAATAGCTTAATCTACTTTTTCAGACTCGATTTGCCACTCGCGTCAGAAGTTTTGCCACTTTCCCGTTCTGTTCCTGTTCGCCGTTGACGCTCGACGAGCTTCTGCATCGCTTCGCTGGCGAGAGTGCGCTGCCGAGCCTGACGGGTGTAGTGGGCGGTCATGGACTGGCTGCGGTGGCCGAGGATTGACGCGATCTGCTTATCGCTGCAGCCGGCCTCGGCGAGCGCGGCGCCGGCGGCGTGGCGCAGGCCGTGAAAGCTGAGATCCGCGAGGCCCGCCGCATCGAGCGCGTGCCGGAAGGCCTTGCCGAAGCCGGACGGGTCCCAGGTCCTGCCGCCCGGTCCGGGTGCCAGAAGACCAACGTCGACGTCCAACGCGTCGAGGTAGGCGGCCAGCTCCGGGTGCGCCGGGATCCAGAGCGCCTCGCCGGTCTTCTCCTGCGCCTCGACCCGCACCCCGGCGCCGTCGTAATCGGCGCGGGTCATAGCCAGCACGTCGCCGCGCCGTTGGCCGGTGTAGCGGCCGAGCATGTAGGCGGTCTTGAGCGGCCCAACCGGCAGCGTCGCCTCGAAGCGGGCGAAGGCCTCGGCGGGCCAGGCGCGGTAGCGCTCGCTCCGATGCAAGCGTGCTACGCGAGCCACGGGGTTCTCGGCCACGAGGTCGCGTCCCTCGGCCCAGGAGTACAGGCGGCGCACCACCTGCACGAAGAGGTCGGCCGAGCGGCCGCCGCCGATCTTGTCGCGAAGTGCAAGGATGTGGCCGCGCCGGATGGCGCCTGCGGGAAAGTCTGAAATTACGGTCAGGCGGTCGAGCTGCTGCCGGTAGGATACCTGGGTGCGCGGCTTGAGCCCGGCGAACTCGCGGCTGGCTAGATAGTCGCGGATCACGGCCCGGAGCGTACCCGACCTGATGCGCTCGGCCGTTGGCGGGAGCTCGGTTCCGGCGAGCAGCTCCGCATAGCGCGCATGAAAAGCGGCGGTCGTTGGATCGTTTGGCAGGCGTTGACGGCGGCCCTTGTAGCGGAAGTAGAGATAGCGGCGGCCGCCGACATCGATCGCCTGCACGTAGCGCGGCAGTCTCGTTTCAGCCATCCCCAGCCCCTTGGATGCACCGCATGATCGCGCCGTAGTTCGCCTCCGGCTCATCGTGCCCTGCCGATGGAAGCCCGGCAAGCCTGTCCAACGCTGCGTCGAGAGCGCGGCGGTCCCAGATGTGACGGTCGCAGGTGCCGAGGCTGAGCGCGGGTGGGAAGCGGCCGGCAGCCACTTCCTTCTCGAAGGTGTGGCGGGACAGGCCGACGTAGGCCGCCGCCTCGTCCAGCGACAGCCCGCGCACGACGACGCCGGCGGCGGCGAGGCGGGCGCGGATGGCGGTTCGGCTGCGGTCGGCGGGCATTCCGTGAATCCTCGAAGCGTGGATTCACGTCTACGTGTGTTGATTGTTCGCTTGTTGCGAAAAAGAGAACGGTTGTGAATTCGCAGTCGACTTAGCTTTCCGCCTTCCCAATTTCTCGAGACCGCCTGTAGATATTCTCTACCAATTTGGCCGCGCCAGCGAACGTCGCGGCGACGACGGGCACGCTGGCCGCTACTGCCTCCGATGCTGCTCGAAGGGAGCGCCCGGCGTCGAGCTCTCGCTCGACGCGCTCGATCAGGTCCGCGTCGCGCTTTCCAGTTGCGACATCCACACTCGAGAGCCGGTGAGCCCAGTCCGCCCCTTCGAGCTTGTACTTGGCCAGCAAAGAGACGGCGTCCAGAAATCCTTCGTCGCGCGTCACGAAATAGCACTGCAACAGGAAATCTCGATGGGAATTGCGGGTTATGCCAACCCGCTCGGCCCGCTGCTTCCATCGCGTCCAGGGCGTGCGCCGACGCTTGTCTTGGAGCCAGCCGCCAGCAGCCTTCCAGCACTCCTCGAAGTCGCGTGTCTCTGCGCCCCGACTCACCGGTGGTGACGAGCGCATCTTCGGCCTCGCTGGCATCATTGCGAATTCACAGGCTGGCTCGTTTTCGCAACCGCCGCGCGGATCAAGATGATAGTGAGCGGCGTGACATTGGTTGACACCGCAGGTTTGAAGATGATCGCTGCGATTCGCAATGCCGAAATCCGGCCGCTCAGGCGCTTGACGAGTGACGAGGCCGCGCGCGAACTCGGGCTCCGGCCTCAAACTCTGCGCACCTGGCGCTGGCGGCGACAGGGGCCGCCCTGGCTGAAGGTCGGCGGAAAGGTCTTCTATGACGAGCGAGAGGTGCACGCGTGGCTTGAGCGCTGCCGCGTCGAGCCAACGCCGGAGAGCGTATAAGCGTCAGATTTTTCGTTGAAATGTTGCGTCGTGTGAAGTGCCCGCCGCTCGTGCCGATGCGAGCGACGGGCCTCGTTCATTCGCTTGCCGGGGGGCGCGCGAATCAGACAGCCCGAAGTTAGGGCTCACGCGACCCCACAGCAAGCGCGCAAGAAAAGGGTCTGCGCGCATGCCGCTGATACAACCTATGTTGTCCACAGAAATCTCGCCAGGTCGAGGCGTGACTCCTGCCGAGAGACCTCGGTCCGGCCTGGCTGCGATGGTGGCCGGCCAGCGCCTCGTCGCGTTCGACCCGAGGGCCGCGCCCGCCAATGTCCGCGTTCTCGCTGCTCTCTGGGGCGCCGTCGACGGGGCGACGCTCGAGGCTCGGATTGATATCGAGCACATGGCAGCCGAGCTCAAATGTGAGACGAAAAAGCTCTCCGCCGCGGTTCGAAAGCTGGCGGACTGGGGCTATCTCAAAATTGAAAGTCGACACCGCACATGGCGAGTGCGGTTGGTGCCGCCGACCGCCGATTGGGCAACTTCCATTTCCATTGCGCGCGATCGGTTGAAGTGCGACGAGGCCACCCTCGGACGCCATCGCCCCGTGGGCGTCATCGGGCGGGCTCGCGCGGCGACGCGGTCTGACCTGGCGCTGGCCGAACGCTGCGCTCACGAGCTGTCAACGGCGACTTCGGCGGCGCTGGCGTCGTTTCGTGGGCAATGGCTGCGCCGGGCAATTGTTCTCTCTGGCACGAGCGCGACGCGGTGTCAGATCTTGTGCGCGATCGAGGCGAGAACGACAGCGGCAGGCTACGCGGTCGTCTCGATGGGCTGGCTCGCCAAAATCGCCGGGTGCACCGAGCGGGCAGCACGAAGGGCGCTCGCGGCGCTCGAGTGTGATGATGTTGTGGCGACCACACGCCGGGCGCCTGGGGGGCTTGGGGGTGTGGAAGCGCTCGCGGTTGTTCCGGTGTTTCCGGAACGGCTTGCAGTGTTGCGCGAGGATCTGGCCGCCGCAGAGGACGTCGCGCGACTGGCGGCGGCTGGCCTCAAGCGAGCATGGCCAGCGGAAGAGCGTGTGCGAGCGCCGGCCCGCAGGGTGGACAGCTCCAGCACCCAGGACGGACAGCTTGAGCCCGCAGGGCGGACACTTTCGGCACCGTGTCTTTATATGCTTCGGAATCAGTCTTCGGAATCTCCTCGGGGAGAGGTGCGCAGGCGTGCGCCCGCGCGACCCCGGCAGACGAATATTCGATTATTGCTTGAAGAGAAGATGCGCGCCGAGGTTGGCGATCTCAACGTGCCGGGCCTGCAGGGGTGGGCCGATGCATGGCTCGGCGACCGTCATGTCGACTTGACCTCCAAGGCAGCACGTCATGCCGGGTCTACCACGCGGCGCACCTTGGCCGAGTGGGTGGTCGAGGATATCGTCGCCGAGCTAGAGCGTCTTGGCCTCCTCGCCGCCGCTGGCGAGCCGGCCAGCGACGCCGAGCGGGCGGCGATCGTGGCCGGCCTGCGGGCCGCCGCGCCAGTGGTCGCCGCTGGCGAAATGGCGGCAGGCGTGGCCCTTCAGGCAGCGCGGGAGCGGGCCGCGGTCGATCGCGGCCGGCCGGTCGCTGTCGCCGGCGCGACCATTTTCGACGGACCCAACCACGACGTTGGCGGGAGGTTTGCCACGGTTTCGCTCGCCGACGTCGCCGCGCTCCGCATCCGCCATGGGGTGTCTGTCGAGCTTGTCGAAGCCGCCCTCGGCGCGGCGGACGCTGCCGTCGGCGACCTCGCTAGCGGCCGCTGGCGCCTGCCGCCAGATCAGCGGCGCGCGGCGTTGCTCGCCGAGGACTCTCGGCTGCTCGACGAGCTCGAGCGGGAGGCCATCAGGCGGGCCGATCTGGCGCCGGACGAGGTTCCGGCGCCGGGCCGGCTGCTTCCGGCGCTAGCCGAGGCGTTGGCGCTGGTCGAGGATCTCGGCCTTGAGGTTCCGCTGGCGAAGTTGTCGCCGGGGGAGCACGAGGCCGCGGTCGAGGAAATGACCATGGCGCTGGAGACTAACGCCGGCATCACTTACCGCCGCGGCCAGGTCGTTGCGGTTATGGGGCGCGGCCGCCAGGTGTTGGGCCGAGACGTCGAGACAATCGCACTCGGCCGATGGATTGAGCCGTCGCTGGCGGCGCACGCCGCCGAGCTCGCGGCAGCCTTCGGTGGCACCCCTGCCGACGCGCTCGCCGCGTTGGAGTGGCACGCGCTGCGCCGGCCGCAGGCCGAGCCGCTCGACGCTCTGCCGGCGGCCGCCCGCCGTGCTGCCATTGCGGCCGCCGGGCCAGCGCTCGCGCCCCTCGACTGGGGGTGGGCGTCTGGGGCGGCGTACCCGTCGAGCCCGCCAGCGTGTTTACCGCCTCAGCTTCCCGCTCGGGCCGCCGGGCTGTCGGCGGCAGTGTGGTGGTCGAAGCTCTGGTGGACCGAAGAGCTGCGCGACCGGGTTGAGCGGCAGGTCGAGTTCAGCGGATCGCTGCGAGACTGGGACGAAGCGTTGAAGGCCGCGCAGAGTGCGGTGTGCAGCCTCGGCATCGAGGCCGATGACGAGCGGGCCGAGCGCGAGTGTGCTGCCATTGCGGCGGCCGGAGCGAAGCTCGACGCTCGCCGCCAGGCGCTCGCCGCCGCTACCGATGCCCTCGCCGCACTGCGCGCTGCCACTGCCGCAGAGGCCGCCGCGCCACCTCGTCGACGCTTCGGGCCGCGACGTCCGGCGGGCGTTTTGGGGGAGGGTGTAGATCG
>JBFWQN010000415.1:0-5179 GCA_050249405.1 Hyphomicrobiaceae bacterium
CGCAGCGTAATCTATGCGGTCCGCTTCGCTGGACTGCGCTCGCTCCTCGCCTTTCTCACCGAGACCTGCTGCGACGGCCGCCCCGAGCTCTGCGGCGACCTCGCACGACTGCTTCCCGACCTCCCCGACGAGAGACCAGGCATGCAACCCGCTTTCAACGTGCTCTTCGTGTGCACCCGGAACTCGGCCCGCTCGATCCTCGCCGAGGCGATTCTCCAGAAGGTCGGCCGCGGCCGCTTCAACGCCTACTCGGCGGGGACCACGCCTGCCGCCGTGCCGATGCCAGAGGTGCTGGACAGGCTCAAGGTGCTCGGCCACGACATCTCCCACCTGCGCTGCAAGTCATGGGAGGAGCTCGCAGGCCCCGACGCGCCGCGCATGGATTTCGTCATCACGCTCTGCGACGTGCCCGAGGGCGAGGCATGCCCCGATCTCGGGCCACGACCGCTCACGGCGGCCTGGCCATTCCCGGACCCGGCCAAGTTCACGGGCTCCGACGTCGAGCGTACGGCGCTGCTCAACGGCCTCTATGGCATGATCCGGCGACGGCTCGAGGCGTTCGTCAACCTGCCCTTCGACACGCTCGACGGGATGGCGCTGAAGCTGCGGCTCGACGAGCTCGGCGACAGCAGCAAGCAATCGGTCTGAGGCAGAGCCATGAGAGTCGGCATCAACGGCATGGGACGCATCGGCCGCCTCGCGCTTCGGGCCGCGATCGGCGGCATCCTGCGGCCTGAGGATGACCCGCGCGGCAGCAACCGTCTCGACGTCGTGCATCTGAACGAGATCAAGGGGGGTGCGGCAGCGACCGCGCACCTCCTCGAGTTCGACAGCCTGCATGGCCGCTGGCGCACCCCCATCGCGGCCGACGGCGAGGATGCCATCTCGATCGCGGGCAAGCACCTCGGCTTCTCGGCAGCGGCCGATCCGGCAGACGTGCCTTGGGGCGACCTCGGCTGCGAGATCGTGCTCGAGTGCACAGGTAGATTCCTGAAGCCGGAGCAGCTCGAGGCCTACTTCCGCCGCGGCGTGAAGCGGGTGATCGTCGCGGCGCCCGTGAAGGACGAGCGCGTGCTCAACGTTGTCGTCGGCGTCAACGACGGGCGCTACGACCCGGCACGGCACCGCCTGCTGACGGCAGCGTCGTGCACGACGAACTGCCTCGCACCCGTGATCAAGGTGGTGCACGAAGCCATCGGCATCCGGCACGGCCAGATCACGACGATCCACGACCCGACCAACACCAACGTGGTGATCGACGCAGCACACAAGGACCTGCGCCGTGCTCGCTCGGCGATGCTGTCGCTCGCGCCGACGACGACGGGCAGTGCGACAGCCATCGCGCTCATCTATCCCGAGCTCAAAGGCAAGCTCGACGGCCATGCGGTGCGCGCGCCGGTGCTGAACGCGAGCCTCACCGACTGCGTGCTCGAGTTGCAGCACCCCACGACGGTCGCCGAGGTGAATGGGCTGTTCGCGGCAGCAGCCTGCGGGCCGCTCGCCGGCATCCTCGGCTACGAGACACGGCCGCTCGTCTCTGCCGACTATTGCAACGACACGCGCAGCTCCATCGTCGATGCGCCATCGACCCTGGTCACCGACGGCACGCTGCTCAAGGTCTATGCTTGGTACGACAACGAGATCGGCTACGTCTGCCGCATTGTCGACCTCGCCAATATCGTCATACGGGCGGAGCGCTGAGATGGACGCGGCAGCCCGGCACTATTCGATCGTGACGGCCTCCTACTGGGGCTTCACGCTGGTCGATGGCGCCTTGCGGATGCTGGTGCTGCTGCACTTCTTCAAGCTCGGCTACTCGCCGTTCACGTTGGCCTTCCTGTTCCTGCTCTACGAGCTCGCCGGCATCGTCGCCAATCTGGCCGGCGGCTGGCTCGCCACGCGCTTCGGCATTCCGGCCATGCTCGCCGCCGGTCAGGCGCTGCAGGTTGCGGGCCTGGTCATGCTCGCGGGCCTCGATCCGGCCTGGACGGCGGCGGCCTCGGTGACCTGGGTGGTGGCGGCGCAGGGCATCTCCGGGCTCGCCAAGGATTTCACCAAGACCGCGTCGAAGTCAGCCATCAAGGCCACCGCCGCGGAGGCCTCCGGCACGCTCTTCAGGTGGGTCGCATGGTTCACCGGCTCGAAGAATGCCATGAAAGGCCTGGGCTTTTTCGTCGGCGGGCTGCTTCTCGACGCTGTCGGCTTCAAGGGCGCGCTCTGGCTGATGGCAGGGCTGATCGGCGCCATTCTGCTGCTCGGCATGACCCTTCTGCCGCGCGAGCTCGGCAAGGCGAAAGCGTCGAAGTCCGTGAAGGAGCTGCTCGCCAAGTCGCACGGCGTCAACCTGTTGGCGGCAGCCCGCGTGCTGCTGTTCGGCGCGCGAGACGTGTGGTTCGTCGTGGGTCTGCCCGTGTTCCTCTACGCGGCGGGCTGGCGGTTCGCCGAGGTGGGCGCCTTTCTCGCGGCCTGGACCATCGCCTACGGCGGCATCCAGGCCGTCGCGCCGTCGCTCGTCACGCGTAGCACCGATGGGCTCAGCCGCGAGGTGCCGGCAGCGCGATGGTGGGCGGCCCTGCTCACCGCCGTGCCGCTCGCGCTGCTCGCTATCCTGACGACGACGGATCTCGGGCGGCCCGACTGGCTGCTGGTCGCAGGGCTGGCGCTCTTCGGCCTGCCGTTCGCGGTCAGCTCGTCGCTCCACTCGTACCTGATCCTGGCCTACGCCGGCTCCGAGAAAGCCGCCGAGGACGTCGGCTTCTACTATGCCGCGAACGCACTCGGTCGCCTCTCCGGCATCCTGCTTTCGGGCTTGCTCTATCAGGTCGGCGGGATCGTCGCCTGCCTCGCGGGATCGGCAGTCATGCTCGCCGGATGCGCCGCGATCATGCTGGCGCTGCCGGTCACGGCTCGGACCGATGGCGTGCGAGCCGGAGCCGCCTGACGAGGGGGCGCCGGACACCGCCGCGGAATATGGGTTGACGGCTCCGGGGGCTCTGGTCCGACCATAGCGCATCGAAGCCCCCATGGAGCCAGCCCCATGACCGACGCGCCCAGCAGCCTGCCGCTGCCCAAGTCTCTCTCGCTCGCAGGAAAGCGCATCTGTGTCACCGGCGCTGCCAGCGGCATCGGCCGGGCGACGGCCAGGGCCGCCGCCGAGCTCGGTGCCACGCTGCTGCTCACCGATCGCGCCTCGCTCGCCGAGATCGCCGCCGAGGTCGCCGCGCTCGGCGCCAAGGTCGACACGCTGGAAGGCGATCTCACCCCAGACGGGTTCGCCGAGACGCTGATCGCGAAAGGGCCGATCGACGGCCTCGCCCACTGCGCGGGCATCCTCGGACGGCAGCCGCTCCTGAAGGCCGACGATCCGCGCGCGCGGTTCATGCAGACCATGGACGTGAACGTGCTGGTGCCGATCACGCTCGGCTCGGCCATGATCGAGCACATGGCGGCGCGCGGAGGCGGGCAAATCGTGATGATCGGCTCGGTCGCGGGGCGCACCGGCGGCACATCGCTCTCGACGCCCATCGACTATGCGGCCTCGAAAGGCGCGCTGCATGTCATCGTGCGCTGGCTGTCGCGCAATGCCGTTGGCCGCGGCGTGCTGGTCAATGCGGTGGCGCCCGGCCCGATCAAGACGCCGATGACGGCCGGCAACACCACCGATCCGAAATCGCTGCCGCGCGGCCGCATGGGCGAGCCGCACGAAATCGCCTGGATGATCATGATGCTGCTGACGCCGGCCGCATCCTACGTGTCGGGCGCGGTGCTCGACTGCAACGGCGGCTCGTACGTCGGCTGAGGCGGGTCGACCTTCCCGGCCATCAACGCGCGCCCGGCCAGACCGGGCGCGCAAGCAGCGTGTGGCGGGCGATCAAGCGCCGCGACGTGCCGGGAACGCCCCTTCCTTCGCGGCGTGCCACCACTTGCCGCCGATCACCGTCGCATCCGCCACGATGCGCTTCGAGCCGGTCATGTGCTCGCCCACCACGTCCTCGTAGTCGAACTCGCCTTCGAGCACGGAAAGGACCGTCGCATCGCCCGCCGAGCCCGCCTTGAGCGAGCCGAGCTCGGGCCGCTTCAGCGCCATCGCCGCGTTGACCGTCGACTGCTTGACCACCTCGGCCAGCGGCATGCCCATGCACAGGAACTTGGACATGGTCGTCACCTGATCGTAGGCCGGACCATCGATGCACAGCTGATGCACGTCCGACGAGATCGTGTCCGGCATGAAGCCGTTGGCGAGCATGGCGCGGGCCGTCTTGAAGGCGAACGAGCCCTTGCCGTGGCCGATGTCGAAGAGCACGCCTCGCTGACGCGCCTCGAGCACGGCCGGCTTCACCTTGCCCTGCGCAGTCGCGGGCGAGTTCGGAAACGGCCGGAAGGCGTGGGTGAGCACATCGCCCGGCCGGAGCATGCCGATCACCTCCTCATAGGAGGGCGGCGGATGGTCGATGTGGCACATCAGCGGCATGCCGATCTCGTCGGCCACCTGCAGAGCGATGTTCAAGGGTGCCGCACCCTGGTCGCCCGAGGCGCCGAGGCCGACGCGCACCTTGATGCCGACGATGACGTCGCGGTTCTCGTCGGCGATGCGGGCCGCCTCCCTCGGGGCCATCAGCTCCATGTTCTTAGATTCGCCGACCATGTGCGTCTTCGAGAAGGCATAGATGCCGGCGAACGAGACATGGAGGTAGGCGAGGATGCGCACCTCGCTCCGCTCGATGACATGCTTCCTGAAGCCCGCGAAATTGCCCGGCCCGGCGCTGCCCGTGTCGATCGATGTGGTCACGCCGGAGCGCCGGCAGAAGTCCTCGGCGTCGATGCCGAGCGACGTGCCGCCCCAGTAGACGTGGGTGTGGAGGTCGATCAGCCCCGGCGTCACGATGTGACCCGTGACGTCGCGCACCTCGGTGGCGGGACCGGCTTTGAGATCGCGCCCGACGGCCGCCGCCTTGCCGCCCGCGAAGGCCACGTCCATCACGCCGTCGATCGATTGCGACGGGTCGATGACGCGGCCGCCTTTGAGGATCAGATCGTAGCTTGCCATGCGGTCTCTCCGGGAATGCTGTCAGCGCGGAGCGTGGCACCGGAGAGAGCCTGAGGCGAGCCGAAATTTCCGGCCTGCTGCAACCGTTGCGGCAGCCGGCCGATCACGCCTCGACTGCATCGCGCACCGCTG
>JBFWQN010000416.1:0-5171 GCA_050249405.1 Hyphomicrobiaceae bacterium
TCGCCGGGCCCGAGATGTGGAACGTCCTTGACCGCAGCCGTCACGTCCACGATTGCGTCGCCGCGCACGACACCGAGCCGGTAGTCGTCGAAGAAGCCGATCTTCATGTGTGTTTCCTTCCTGTCTGCCAAGCATGCACCGAGCCGCCCATCGCTCCGGCGACCGCGTCGTTCACCTTGCCGCTGCGGCCCCAGGTTCCGCCGAGGGACCTCGATTTGTCACTTGCCTTCTTTGTTCTCTTTATGTTCCAATTGCGCATGACTACCCGACCCGAGCCCGATACGCACCGCGCCTCCGATGCCGACCTTGCGTTCGACATCGCGATGGCCTTGGCCAATCAGAACGTGCCGGTCAAAGGCCCCCGCCGCATAGAGGCGCTACGCCTGCTGGCGGCTGGAGTCGTCGCGCATCTGCGGCTTTGCCGATGGACGTGGCTGCGCCTGCCGCCGGACGAGTTGCACGGCAGCGCTCTGTCTCCGGCTCCACCTTCGGCCGCCACGGGGGCAGATCATCCTTCCGCTGCCCTGACCGCTCGCCATGACAGTGACACACACCCGTCATCCAGCAATGACGAGAAAAGCGCGCCAGGGAATTTCACCGGCCAAGCCCGGAAACAAGAGGTTGCCACGCCCGGCCGGATCGGTAGCTCGTGGTAATCGTCCTTGGAGCAATCCTGCCTCGTGCCGCCCGAATCGTCACAAGCGAGAATGGCGAAGCCGTCCCGGGCCAGCACCTGCTCGACATAGCGCTGGAGCGTTTCGAAGGGGCAGAGACCCGCCTCAGGATAGAGTGGATCGGAACGAACCGTCGGGGGCGTGTCGCACCAGTCGATCTGCTCAGCGAGCAGGCAGGAGCACTCGAGCGCCGCCCCCTTGCCTTTCCGGCCGAGGTAGTAGGCGTGGCTCGATCCCGCGAGCGGAGGCGGAGTCCAGGATGCCGGCTCGGCTCCGAGACCATTCTCGACGACGTCTGCCTGCTCGAGCGGGCTATTACAGCCGAGATAGATGCTGAGGCACACGGTAGATGCTCCGATATGGCGGGGCTCCAGCATCATGCCAGTGCCGGCGCCGCCGGCCTACTCACACCCTTTCCGGGTCATAGTCGCCCTTGATGCCGCTGCCGTAGCGCTTCAGTGCGCCGCCGGGGCCGACCGCGCTCGGCCGCTGGAAGACCCAGTTCTGCCATGCCGTGAGGCGCCCGAAGATGCGCGTCTCCATGGTCTCGGGGCCGGCAAAGCGCAGATTGGCCTCCATGGCGGTCAGCGCGTCTGCCGAGAAGCTCGCTCGCTCCTCGAGAAAGATGCGCACCTCGTCGGACCAGTCGATCTCGTCCAGGCTTTCGGTGACGAGGCCGAGCGCTGCCGCGTCCGCCGCTTCGAGCGGCTTGCCGACCACCGCCTCGGCCTTGGCCACACTCTCCGGCTCGCCGAGAAAACGCGTCGCGAGCCGCGTGAGACCGTTCGACATCGGAAAGCGGCCGAAATTGAGCGGAGACAGCGCGAGGCGCGCCTCCGGGCGATTATCGCCGGACAGTTGCCCCGACAGCATGTAGCTCCGGTCGGAGGCGAAGGCGATCTCGGCGAGGGTGCCGGCGAAGCAGGACCCCGGCTCGATCAGCGTCGCGAGCGAGCGCGAGGTGAGGTCGACGCGCTTCAGCACGCGCTTCCAGTTGCCCAGCACCTCGCGCACCAGCCAGTGGCCGGCGTTGGCGGCCATGAGGCTGTCGTAGGCGAGAACGGCCACGGGATCGCCCTCCGACCTGAACACGAGCGTGCCGATCGACAGCTCGTTCAGTCGCAGGTGAAGGATCGCATCGTCGAGCTCGCGAGCGATGCGCAACGGCCAGAAGCGGGCGCCCTCGGCGTGCACCGCCTCGACGCTCGGGGGCGGGGGCGTGGCTGGTCCGAGCAGCGTCAGCGTGGCGCGCCGCGCAGATCGGTCGATCTCCACGCGCAGAGACGAGTAGTCGATGCGGTCGCCCTCGATCCGCCGCTCGATCGGAGCGAGGCGAATGCCTTTGGCGTCCGACGGCCGGTCAGACGTCGCCGCCAGCTCCGCCGCCATCTCGGCCACGGCCTGATCGAAGCGGGAGGCCGGCACCGTGCGGTCGACCAGGCGCCATTCGACGGCGCGCTTGCCGCGAATGCCCTCCTCGGTGGTGCAGAACACGTCCGCTCGGTCGCGGCGCACCTTGCGCTTGTCGGTGACGCGTGTGAGCCCGCCTGTGCCGGGGAGCACCGCCAGCAGCGGCACCTCGGGTAGCGACACGGTCGAGCTGCCGTCGTCGGCGAGGAGAATGCGGTCGCAGGCGAGCGCCAGCTCGTAGCCGCCGCCCGCCGCCGTGCCCCGGATGGCGCAGAGGAATTTCTGACCCGAGTGCTCGGAGCTGTCCTCCATGCCGTTGCGCGTCTCGTTGGTGAACTTGCAGAAGTTGACCTTGTGCGCGTGTGTGGCACCGGCGAGCATGCGGATGTTGGCGCCCGCGCAGAACACACGCTCCTTGCCCGACTTGAGCACCACGACCTTCACCTCAGGGTGCTCGAAACGCAGCCGCTGCAACGCGTCGGCGAGCTCGATGTCGACGCCAAGATCGTAGGAGTTGAGCTTGAGCTGGTAGCCGTCCAGCAACGTCGCCGTCTCGTCCACGTCCAGCACGAGCTCGGCCACCTCGCCATCGAACGCGAGCCGCCAGTGCCGATATGCTTCCGGCGAGCGCGTGAAGTCGATGGCGCCGGAGGGCGCTTTCAGCCGTGGTGCCTGGTCCGCCATGAGCCGCTCCCGTGGTGCCTCGTCCTTCAGCCTGAGGTATGGTCAAGGCCGAGCGTCTGGCAACCGGCACGTCACATTGCCGGCCCGCAGCCCGAGCCCGCAAGCGGGTGCGGACGGGTTGCGGGGCGCTGCCGGCGGCCCTACGGTCGTGCCACGTTCAGCAACGCAAATGGCCGCTCGTCCGCGCGGCCGAATTCCCGCGAGGAGCCGCCATGTCGTTCGATGCCAACAAGCCAGGCCTCACCATTGCCGTCATCGGCACCGGCACGATGGGGCGCGGCATCGTGCAGGTGTCGGCCGCGGGCGGCATGAACGTCATCGCGTACGACGAGAAGGCGGGCGGCGCGCAGGCGGCCAAGGACTTCACCGCAAAGATGCTCGAGCGGAACGTCGAGAAGGGGCAAATGTCGCCCGAGGCGGCGAAGGCCGCTGCCGATCGCATCTCGGTCGCCTCGAGCCTCGCCGAGGTGGCCCGCGCCGACGTCATCGTCGAGGCCGTGTTCGAGCGCCTCGACATCAAGCAGGACCTGTTCGAGAAGCTCGACGCGGTGTGCCCGCCGACCACCATCATCGCCTCGAACACCTCGTCGCTGCCGGTGACGGCCATCGCGGCGCGAACGAAGCATCCCGAGCGGTGCGCCGGCATGCATTTCTTCAACCCGGTGCCGCTGATGCGCCTCGTCGAGGTGATCCCGGGCCTGAAGACGGCGCCGTGGGTTTCCGAGGCCCTGATGACCATCGGCCGGCGCATGACGCGAGAGCCGGTGCTCTGCGTCGACAGCCCCGGGTTCCTCGTCAATCACATCGGGCGCGGCCTAGGCCCCGAGACGCAGCGCATCCTGCAGGAAGGCATCGCCACCCACGCCGAGATCGACCGCATCCTGACCGGCGCGCCCGGGTTCCGCATGGGGCCTTTCACGCTCGGCGACATGGTCGGCATCGACGTCGGCAACGCGGCGATGGCCTCGATGTACGAGCAGTTCTTCCACGAGCCGGCCTATGCACCGTCGCCATTGATGGCGCTGCGCGCGGCGGGCGGCATGTACGGGCAGAAGACGGGCTCCGGCTGGTACACCTACAAGGACGGCAAGAAGGTTGAGCCGCCGCAGAGGCCGGCGCCGTCAGCGAAGCCCGGCGACATCTACGTGTGGGTGCGGCCGTCCGATCACAATCAGGATCTGCAGGAGCCATTCCTCGCCTACCTGAAGGCGCAAGGATTCAACGTCGAGACCGGCACCACGCCTTCGAAGGCCGCGCTGATCGTCATCACCCCCATCGGCTACGACGTGACGACGGCGGTGGCCGAGCTGAAGCTCGACGGCGCACGCACGGTGGCGGTCGACGTGCTGTTCGGCCTCAAGGGCCCGCGCACCGTGATGGTGACGCCCGCGACGGCGCCCGAGTACCGCGACATGGCCCTCGCCATGATGTCGGCCGACGGGCAGCCGGCCATCGCCATCAACGACAGCCCGGGCTTCGTCGCCCAGCGCGCCGTGGCGGCGCTGATCAACGTCGGCTGCAATGTGGCGCAGCGCGGCGTCGGCGTGCCGGCCGACATCGACAAGGGCGCCAAGCTCGGCCTCGGCTACCCGTACGGCCCCATCGAGTGGGGAGATCGCATCGGCCCGGGCCGTGTGCTGTTCATCCTCCAGCGGCTGCATACGTTCTATCAGGAGCCCCGCTATCGGCCTTCGTCCTGGCTGAAACGCCGCGTGATGCTCGGCCTGCCGCTCTCGGCGCCGGAGGGGGCGGGGCGGTAGTCTCACGGCGCAACACCGGTCTCTGGCTGCCAAAGCATTGCGGCACGCAATCATGGTAGAATGATATCAGCGTCAGCGCGCAGCGGGATTGCCCGTGCCTCGTTTGACACTCACGCTGCTGCGCGCTCTCGTACGCCGCCTCGAATATGTCGTGAGCCTGCATGCCGCAGAGGAGCTCGAAGATGACGACCTTACGATCCTCGACCTCGAAAGCATCCTCATCACGGGGCGGATCGTCGAGCGACAGCACGACCGGATCACGGGCGAGACGAAGTGCCTCGTCGAGGGCATCACCGTCAACGGGCTCTCAGCGGCGGCCGTCGTCAAGCTCGGCCACAACGGGCGCCTCTTCGTCGTCACCGTCTGGCTCGACTGACGAGCGCTGCGAAGCTTGTGGAAGCACAGGGCTCGAGCATCGCCGCGTCACCCGCAGCTTCGGGCACGGCCCGTCATTGATGGTGATCGTGGGAATTCCGCTCATCTCGTGTCCGCATTGCGGCCAGTCGTATTTCACTGCTCGAACGATGCACGAAATCGACCGGTTCAAGGCTTTGCCGGCCTCAGCCGTCACCTGCAGGCCGATACGCGTCGCTGATTTCGCCGACTCGGAAGGCTGATCAGCGACTATCTCTCGTCATCGTTC
>JBFWQN010000417.1:0-5163 GCA_050249405.1 Hyphomicrobiaceae bacterium
ACGGCGGCAGCGCTGACGCCGAGCCGCTCGACGAGTTGCCGCGCGCGGCCGACATCCGCCACGTCGAGCGCTACGAACAGTCGCTCGCGCGCCCCTCCCCCTGCGTTCATTGGAATGCTTCTCCCTTCATCTCGTTGGCCGCCCGCGCAAGTTTCTGCACCACCGCCTTCAGCAGCTCCATCAACGCCTTGTCCTTCAGGTGTCCGTCGTCGCCGAACGCATCGGCAGCGCGGGCTACCGCGATCTGGTCCGGCAGCACCAGCGCATTGAGGCCGAGCTCCAGCGATTGACGCAACGCGATGAGGCCGCGCAAACCGCCCAGCGCTCCCGGAGCCGCCGAGCCGAGTGCGAAAACCCGCGTTTTGAAGACTGTGGACGGGCTGCCTCCCTCCTCCTTCACGCGGCTGATCCAGTCGATGGTGTTCTTGAGCAGCGGCGTCACCGAGGCATTGTACTCGGGCGCCGCAATGAAAATGCCGTGATGCACGCTCATCAGCGCTTTCAGCTTGCGGGCATTCTCGGGCGGTCCTTCGCGCGCTTCGATATCGCCGTCATAGATCGGCATCGGATAGTCGCCGAGGTCGGCGAAAGTCGCCGCGATGCCATTGGCCTCGGCCACGTCGTGTGCCAGACGGGCGAGCCGCTTGTTGTACGAGCCTTCGCGGGACGAGCCTGCGAAAAACAGGATTCGGACAGTGTGCGGCATGAACGTCCTCATGATGCGCTGATCAGGCCGGGTTTAGACGAGCAAGCCATCGAATTCCAGACTATCCGGCCCGCTGAGACGGCACTTGCAAGGCGGTAACGGCTGGACGAGGGTTCGGTTCACGGTGACGGGAGCGCCAAGGAGAGCGAGGTCATGACGAGCCGACACCCTGCCCTGTTGCGTGCTCGTGCATTCTGTGAGGTGCACGGACTGCGCCTGCCGATTCTGATGGCACCGATGGCAGGCGCATGTCCGGCCTCGCTCGCGATTGCGGTGGCACAGGCAGGCGGTCTCGGCGGCTGTGGCGCCCTTCTGATGAAACCCGAGGCCATTCGCGCCTGGGCGAGCGATGTGAGGGCCGCGACCAACGGCGGGTTCCAGCTCAACCTGTGGATCCCCGATCCGCCGCCCGTGCGCGACGCCGCGCATGAGGCGAGGGTGCGAGACTTTCTCGGACAATGGGGGCCGGCCGTGCCGCCGGAGGCAGGCGACGCGCCGCTGATGGACTTCGAGGCCCAGTGCGAGGCGATGTTGGAGGCTGGGCCGGCCATCGTCTCGTCGATCATGGGCATTTATCCGGAGCCGTTCGTCGCGAGGCTGAAGGACCGTGGCATCCGCTGGCTCGCCAACGTCACCACGGTGGCGGAGGCCCGCGCCGCCGTCGAGGCCGGAGCCGATGCCGTGGTCGCGCAAGGCATGGAGGCCGGCGGACACCGCGGCGCGTTCGAGCCCGAGAAGGCGGGCGAGGCGCTGGTGGGCCTGTTCGCACTGCTGCCGGCCGTCGTCGACGCCGTGGGGAATCGCGTACCTGTGATTGCGACGGGCGGCATCGCGGATGCGCGCGGCATCGCCGCGGCACTGGTGCTGGGAGCGTCCGCCGTGCAGATCGGGACAGGTCTGCTGCGCTCGCCGGAAGCCCGGATAGCACCGGCATGGGCCGAAGCGATCGCTCGGGCGCAACCCGAGGATACGGTGGCGACACGGGCGTTCTCGGGCCGTCTCGGCCGCAGCATCGCGACGGGCTACGCGCGGGCAGCCAACGCTCCGGACGCACCGGCGCCGGCCCCCTATCCCGTGCAGCGCGGGCTCACACAGGCGATGCGCGACGAGGCCGTCCGCGCGGGCGACATCGACCGCATGCAGGCCTGGGCCGGGCAGGCGGCCCGGCTTGCACCGGCCGAGCCCGCCGGTGATTACCTGCGCCGCATCTGGGACGGGGCACAGGCGATGCTCGGCTAGAGCGGCTTCGCGGCCTCAGCCGGCCTTGTCGCCCAGATAGGCCGTGGCGTCGATCTCGACGAGGTAGTCGGGGCTGCCGAGGCCCGCGACGATGCACGAGACCCGGTGCGGCGGGTTCTTCTCGAAGTTCGCGAAGTAGACCTCGTTCATCGGCTGCCAGTCGGCCCGGCTGGTGACGTAGACCGTGCATTTCACGATATCGTCCATCGTGCCGCCCGCCTCCTCGATCAATGCACGGATGTTGTCGAGGCACTGCTGCGTCTGGGCGCGCACGTCAGGCGCGATGGAGCCGTCCTTCGCCCGCCCCACGCAGCACACGAACATGAAGCCGCCCGCGATCGTCGCCGGCGCGAACGGCAGCGGATTCTTATAGCCTCGATCGGATCCGACGATACGCTTCGGCACAGCTGCCTCATTGCCTGGATTGCTTGCGATGGACGCAACCGTAGTGGGCAACGCCGGGCGCAGAAAGCTGCAAAGGTGGGCACGCGTGCCGGATATTCCATCTGGCCGCAATGCCCCGCCGGCTCAGATTGGCTTGTCGCCACAGACCGTCACGCGATAGCCGAGCCGCGACTGCGGATAGTAGTCCCAAAGCGCATAATGCTGGGCGCAGCGATTGTCCCAGAAGGCGATGGATTTCTCGCGCCAGCGGAAGCGGCATTGGAACTCGGGCGTCGCCGCATGATCGAACAGCATGTCCAGCAGGGCGCGGCTTTCTTTCGACGTGAGGCCCTCGATGCGCGTCGTGAACCCGGCGTTGACGAACAGCGCTTTCCTGCCGCTCACCGGGTGCGTGCGCACCATCGGATGCAGCGACCGCGGCCATTCCGCCAGTCCTTCCCGCAGCTTGGTATGCCCCAGCGTGCCGCGGTGGACATGCTCGGATTCGTGCCAAGCCTTCAGCCCGCCGATCAGCTGCTTGATGGGCTCCGAGAGCGCCTCGTAAGCCGCATACATGCTGGCGAACATCGTGTCGCCACCGCTGGGCGGCAGCTGGCGCATGTGCAGGATCGAGCCCATCGGCGGCTCGGCCTCGCAGGAGACGTCAGTGTGCCAGCGGTTGCCGGCGACAGCCTTCGACTTGGCATCGGCTTTGATCGTAAGCACCTCGGGGTGGCCTTCCGGCGACGGCGCTGTCGGATGGATGTGAAGCTTGCCGAAACGGCGGCCGAAGTCCTTCTGCTGCTCGAGGTCGATGTCCTGATCCCGGAAGAAAATGACCAGATGCTCGGTGAGCGCGTCGTGGATCTCCTTGAACTGCTGGTTGCCCAGCGGTTTGCTGAGATCGACACCTTTGATCTCGGCGCCGATGACGGGGCTCAAGGGCTCGACGGTGATGGTCTCGTACGACATGGACGTCTCCCGGGCCGGCCGACGCTTCTGCGGCATCGGCATTGGACCAGAGAAGACTAGGCCGCCCGGCAGGCACTTGTCAGCAGAGCCGAACCAGCGTCCGTCATCCGAAGCCTGAACGCCGAAAAGCCGCTTCCACCGGGGGAGCGGCTATCGGGTGGCGAACGCGCCGATTACCAGGGCAGGTGGATGCGGGCCACAGTCACGCCCCACACCTTGAGGACCAGGTCGTGGTGGCCGTTGTGATTGACGACCGACCAGCCGGCCCCGCCGACCTGCTCCATCTCCGAGCCCGACAGTGGCCGCACGCCCTCGATCTCGTCGCGCTTCTCGATCTTGCTCATCATAATCTCCATCGAGTGTTTCATTCATCGGCTCATTCCGTCGGCCGATGAGCAGACTCTAGAACTACTTTAAGCTGACGGATGTGAGTAGAATCACTGGGCCGCATGTTTTCGCCATTCTGGCTGCCCCGATGTCTCCTTGTGCTGAAAGACTCGACTGCACGTCATCTCCGCGAAGGCGGGGATCCACGCAGCCGTGTTGAAAACTCTAAAAGCTGTCGTGGGTGCCCACTTTCGTTGGCATGACGTTGAGATTTGAGTTCCATAGCGGACTTGCCTGGGCAATCAGGCTCGCTATTTGAATTCGATCTCGAGAGTCCCGGTTGGGCGAAGGCAATTCGACGGACCGTTTTTGCGTATTGCCCGGCACGCACGGCAAAGGCCGCCCCCCTTTCGGGAGGCGGCCTTTGCCGTGCGTATGAACTCAAGCTCTTTGCGTCAGTCGGCGTGGGTCTCGCCCCCGGCCTCCTGCTGCAGCTCGACCAGGTGATAGCGGCGCGCGCGACGGCCGGTGCCGATGATCACGTCGACGTGGCCGTCGTGCAGCTCGAGCTGATAGCCGCCATTCTGGTTGCCGCCCTGGTTGCCCCCGCGGCAGCGACGCCCGCAATGGCCGCCGGCAACCCGGTCCATCTCGGCGGCGTCGAGGGTGCGCAGACCGGCTGCGTCGATGTTGGCGAACGCGCTCATGATCGTCTCCGTCTCTATCTGAGGTCTCTCTCTCGGCGGGCCAGTGTATTCCCGGCCTCGATGAAGACACTCTATCGGACGATCGGACGCCCGCATGTGCGCCCACGCACACCGGCAAAATTTCTCCGCTGAGGACGCGACCGCTCCTGATCTGTTATCTGCCCGCGCTTGGCGATCATGACCACGTCGGGGCACTGGCGACGTGCTGGCCGGCACAACTGATGATCAGGGACGCAATAATTCTGCCTCAATCGGCTTATACTCACGCCGCGCTGAAGGACGCCTCGGGTCCGGGCTCGCCGAGTCCCGGCTGGCGCGCGCCGCTTTGCGGTGGTGTGTTCCGCTTCCTTTTGCTCGAAGATGTAGCTCAGTCTGGTAGAGCGCCGGAGAAATCCGGAGGTCGAGGGTTCGAATCCCTTCAACTTCTCCCATTGCGACTAGCTCAGCCTGGTAGAGCAGCAGACTATCATCTGCCTGTCGTGGGTTCGACTCCCACGTCGTAAGCCATGTGCCTTCCAAGCACACTCGGTTTGGGACCGATTTGACTCATGGGGAGCCGGCCACAACCCCGGCCTCCCCGCCAGACCCGAGGCCCCGGCCGAGGGCGAGACGGGAAGGCGAGCGCCGCGGGCGCTCTGTGGCTGCGCGGATACCGCCCTGGTGAAGGCGGCCCGAAGCTCCGGCACCGGCGGCGTGCGTCCTCGGACGACACGCCGGACGCGCCGGGCGGACGGCAGCCCAAGCCGAGGCTCAAGCGCAGCCCCGCACCCACGACGTGGGGACGTGGCCGGCAACCTTTCTACCGGCGCCTTCGGATGCCCACCCGGC
>JBFWQN010000418.1:0-5158 GCA_050249405.1 Hyphomicrobiaceae bacterium
AATACGGTCCCACTGCTCGTCGGTATAGGGCTTGGTGACACGCGGACTTTCGGCGATGCGCCTGACCGACATCTCGAAATCGAACGTGACCTCGGCCTTCTCGTGGCTGCCGCTGATCGGTGCCGCGCTCGAAGGGGCGGGCGTCGCCGCCAGCGGGATGTGCCCCTCTCCCGTCAGCAGTCCCGAGGTCGGATCGAGGCCGATCCAGCCGGCCCCCGGCACGTAGATCTCGGCCCAGGCGTGAAGGTCGGTGAAATCCGTCTCGGCGCCGCTCGGGCCATCGAGCGACTTCACGTCCGGCACGAGCTGGATCAGATAGCCGGAGACAAAGCGCGCGGCGAGCCCGAGATGGCGCGCGATCTGCACCAGCAGCCAACCCGAATCGCGGCACGAGCCCGACGCGTTGCCGAGGGTCTCCTCGGGCGACTGCACGCCCGGCTCCATGCGGATCAGATACTTGATGTCGCTCTGCAGCTGCCGGTTGAGATCGCACAGGAAATCGATGGTGGTGCGCGTCTTGCGGTCGATCCCGGCCAGGTAGGCGGCGAGGCGCGGGCCCGCCGGGTCCGGCACGAGATAGGGCTGGAGCTCCTTGGCGAGCCAGGGCTCGTAGGTGAAAGGCCAATCCTTGGAGCCGTCCTCGACGAAGAAGTCGAACGGGTTGATCACCGCCATGCTAGCCACGAGATCGACCGTGACCGAGAGCACCGATGTCTTCTCGGGGATCACCACGCGGGCGAGGAAATTGCCGAACGGATCCTGCTGCCAGTTGAGGAAGTGCTGCTTCGGCTCCAGCGTGAGGCTGTAGCTCAGGATCGGTGTCCGGCCATGCGGGGCGGGCCTCAGGCGGATGACCTGCGGCGAGACGCCGATGGGCCGGTCGTAGTGGTAGCTGGTCTTGTGAGTCAGCGCGACGTGGAGCGTCATGCGGTGGCCGTCCCGGCGCCGGAGGTCGAGGATTGCGACTGAGCCTGTGATTGAGAGCCAGACGTCTGCGACTGGCTCTGCCCCGCCGGCGGTGCGTGGCCGAAGAACGACCGATTGAGGACGTCCGTGAGATCGATGAGGCTGCGCTGAATGCTGTCGTTTATGGCGTGAAGCCTTCGTACGAGGTCGCGCTCCGCGTTCACCTGCTGAAGCGTCTCCATCAGCAGCTCGATGCGCTCCTCGGCAAACCGGGACTGACGGAGGTTATAGCCGACGCGCAGCTCGTTCAGCAGGGCCTTCATCTGCATGACGCTGTAGACGACCGACCGGGGGTGGCTCGAGTTGACGAGCAGGAACCGCGCCACGCGGCTCGGATCGGCGCCGCGATGCTCGAGGCGCACGAATGCCTGGTAGGCGGCGGCCGAGCGCAGCACTAATGCCCAGAATGTGGCATCGACCGCCCGCTCCGCCTGCTCACCGGTCGCCATCTGCGCGAACTTCACGTCGAGCAGGCGGCTCGTCTGGTCGGCCCGCTCGAGCATCAGACCGAGCCGGAAGAAGCGCCACCCCTCGTCCCGGTAGAGCGTGCTTTCCGCGACGCCGATCTGCGCATAGCAGCCGTCCTTGATCTGGGCGCACGTGCGCCACAGGCGGACCGGCTCGAGCTCGGCGTCCGAGACGAGCATCAGGCGGTTGTAGAACTCGTTGAGATGGTTCCACATCTCTGTCGGGATCACGGCACGCAGCGCGCGCGCGTTCTCGCGCGCCGCGCGCAGGGAGAAGCGCACCGAGCCATGGTTGCCGAGGTCGGCGACGTAGAACCGGATCACGTTGCGGAACGACGCGTCGTCGCCGTAGATGGCCTGGAACCGCTCCTGGTCTGCGTGCAGCGTCACCAGCCAGGCCCACGAGGCGTCCTCGTCTCGGCCCCGGTCGTGCGCCATGTGCATCTCGATGATGCGGGCGAGGTTGGAGGCCCGCTCGATGTAGCGGGCCAGCCAGAACAGCTCCTCCGCGCAGCGTGCCAGCAGGCTCATGGCGTCTCCTCCAGCACCCAGGTGTCCTTGGTGCCGCCCCCTTGCGAGGAATTGACGATCAGCGACCCGCGCTTGAGTGCCACACGCGAGAGCCCGCCGGGCAACACCCAGGTGTCGCGACCGGTCACGGCGTAGGGCCGCAGGTCGACGTGCCGCGGCTCGACCTTGCCGTCGACGAGCGTCGGGCAGACCGACAGGTCAATCATGGGCTGGCTGATGAAATTGGCAGGCTCGGCCTCGATCTGGCGGCGGCTGGCATCGAGCTCGAGCTGGGAGGTTTTCGGTCCGACGACGATGCCGTAGCCGCCCGACTCTCCGACCGGCTTCACGACGAGCTCGGCCAAATGCTCCAGGGTGTAGGCGAGGCCCTCCCTCGTCCCGCAGATATGCGTCTCGACGTTCTGCAGGATCGGGTCCTCCGAGAGGTAATATCGAATGATCTGCGGCACATAGGCATAGACGGCCTTGTCGTCGGCCACCCCGGTGCCGATGGCATTGGCCAACGTGACGTTGCCCTTTCGCACGGCGCGCATGATGCCCGGGACGCCCAGCATGCTCGACGGATTGAAGGCCTCGGGGTCGAGGAAGTCGTCGTTGATGCGACGGTAGACGACGTGCACCGGCAGCAGCCCGGCCAGCGTGCGCATGAAGACGCGATCGTTCTCGACCACGAGATCGCGCCCCTCGACCAGCGGCACGCCCATCTCGCGGGCGAGGAAGATGTGCTCGAAATAAGCCGAGTTGTAGACGCCCGGCGACAGCAGCACGATCGATGGGTCGTCGATGCCGGCGGGAGTCACCTCGCGCAATTTCGCGACGAGCTGCTCGCCGTAGTTCGACACCGGCCTGATGCGCAGGCCGCGCATGAGATCGGGAAACGCACGCTGCATCAGGTGGCGATTCTCGACGACGTAGGAGACGCCCGAGGGCGAGCGGCCGTTGTCCTCGAGAACGCGGAACGTGCCTGCCCGGTCGCGCACGATATCCGTGCCGTTGATGTGGATATAGGTGCCGCACGGCAAGTCGAGGCCGGCCATCTCGGGACGGTAGCTCGGGTTGCCGAGCACTAGGTCCTTCGGCACGATGCCGTCCTTCAGGATCCTCTGGTCGTGATAGACGTCGGAAAGGAACAGATTCAATGCCTTGACGCGCTGGATCACGCCCGTCTCGATATGGCGCCACTCGTGAGCCGTGAGCACACGGGGCAGCACGTCGAACGGCAGGATACGATCGATGGCGTCCTTATCGGTGTAGACCGTGAAGGTTATGCCGAGGTTGAACAGCTCGTTCTCGGCCTCGCGCGCGCGCTGCATGAGCGTGGCGATGTCCAGCGCGGACAGGCGGGAGAGCACGGCCTCGAGCGCATGCCGGCTTCCTTCCCTGATGCCCGTGAGCTCGCAGAAGAACGGCTGCGGATCATAATCGGCGAAGGGCGTATTTGAGGCGGGCTCTGTCAAGATGGCAGCGCTTTCCGATCGGATTGGCGCCGCGGACCCCACGAAACAGCGGCGTCAGGGCATGCTCCGGCATCAGGTGACCGTTTTCAAGCATACCTCGCCGCACGCGCCTGCACAAAGATCGTGCATTTTGAGCGCCCAGGCGGCAGCCGGGCGAAATTCCGCCTGCTTTCCGGTCGTGCCTCCCCATCGCCGCCCAGCCAACGCCGCCGAGCCAACGCCACCGGCGCTCACCCACCGGCATCATCCAGGAATCCGTTTACCAGCTCGCTGAACCTGACGGGCGCCTGCTCGAACATGTTGTGGGATGCGAGGGGGATCATTTCCTTCCGCGCGCCTGGAATGGCGGCTGCCAGCGCTCCCAGCACGATCGGCAGCATGCCCTTGGTCTCGGCACCGCCGATCAGCAGCGTCGGCGCGCGGATCGCCTCGGCCTCGGCCCGCCGGAACGGGCGGCGCTGCTCATCGATCTGGCCGATCAGGGTATAGGCGTTGTCCCGGCGAGCCTGCTTCGAGGCGGCTGGGCGCTTGGCCCAGGTGCCCGGCCCGTAGATGCGATCCATGAACAGCTCGAGCCCAGCGTCCACGTCGCCGGCCGAGATCCTGGCTGCCGCCTCGGCGATGCTCGTCACCCGCTCGGCCGACGGCGCGGCGCCCGGCGGCATCAGACTGTCGTCGAGCTCGCCGCCCGGCTCGGCCAGAACGAGCCTGCGGACAAGGTCGGGCCGCTGCTCGGCCACGCGGAACGCGATGTGGCCGCCGCGCGAGTGGCCCATCAGATGCACGGCGCCCAATCCCAGCCCTTCGACGAAGGCGATCGTGTCGGCCGTGTGCCTTGCGATGGTGAAGCCGCCACCCTTGCCGTCCCAATGCTCGGGAAAGAAGCGCCGGAGGCTCGGCACGATGAAGCGGAATTTTTTCGACAGTGGCCCCATGACCGGCGCCCAGGACCGGAAATCACCGAGAGACCCGTGGATCGCGACGAGCGGGGCACCTGCTCCGATATCGATATAAGGCATTGCAAACGTATCGATTTTTATGGATTTCATACGCGCGACTCCCATTGATGGATAATTTTCGTTCCAGATATGTTTATGTATTCGGTCATATCGCCGCAAGCACGATATTCGGAGAATTCGCAACAAATCAGCGGATGAGCGCTCCGGAGCGGGCCGCCGGAGCTGCGGATATGCGACGCGGGCCACGACCAGGCGTCTGAGGCGGTTAACGGGGCTGCTCCAGCGCTCGTCAATTCACCGGCGCTGCGACTCGCCAGGGAGGCATCGGCGACGAGCCCAAGCGACGAGCCGGACGACTTCTGCGACCAGAAAATAGCGCGACTTCGGTTTTTGCCTACTCGCTTCTTCGAATTCATCTCCCGATCAAAATTATTTCCAGGCCATCGATCCATATTCCCATATCGCTCCATCGCCGGCGTGGAGATTTGAAAATCCATAATCACATCGCTTTTCCAGCCGACCGAATTCCGGCGATCCTTCTGCACGATGCCGGGCGCACCGTCCGGCGCCGGGCGGATCTTCTCGGCCTCGTGCTCATCATCATCCGGTCGCGGCTCCGCGCAAGGACGGTCGCCGAACCATGCGATCTCGAAGCGAGTCCGGTCGATCCGCTCGCCGTGCAGCGCGAACTGCACCGACAGCTCGCGTGCGGCCAAGCTTTTTTCGAAACCGAAATACTTGACCGTCACGATCCAGGTGTCGCTTTGCTGGTCGAGGG
>JBFWQN010000419.1:0-5125 GCA_050249405.1 Hyphomicrobiaceae bacterium
TCCGTCTCGGCCGTCGCGCCATCCTCGCTGTCCGCGCCGTCGTCGTGAAGGCCCGGCTCGACCACCACCGCGTCGCGGCCATAGAGATCGGTGTTCAGGTTGACGGCGATCACGTAGCGCGCGCCGAGGGCGAGGCAGACGGAGACGGGCACCGGGTTGACGAGCGCACCGTCGAACAACCAGCGCCGGCCGATGCGCACGGGCTTGAAAATGCCGGGAATGGCATAGGAGGCCTGCATGGCATCGATCAGCGAACCGCGCGAGATCCAGGTCTCGTGGCCCGAGCCGATCTCGGTCGCGACGGCTACGAAGCGCCTCTGCAAGTTCTCGATGACCAAGCCGCCGATGTGCCGATCGAGCCGCTGCACCAGCCGCTGACCGCTGATCAGGGCCGAGCCCGAGAGGTTGAGATCGAGAAAGCCGAACACCTTGCGGCGCGTCAGGTCGCGGGCAAAGCCCTCGAGCTCGTCGAGGCGGCCGGCGGCCATGCAGCCGCCGACGACGGCTCCGATCGACGTCCCCGCAATGATGTCGGGTTTGATTCCCGCCTGCATCAGGGCACGAAGCACGCCGATGTGGGCCCAGCCGCGCGCGGCTCCACCCCCGAGTGCTATGCCGATCTTGCCACCGCGCGTCATGTCCCGGACCCCTGTCCGTACCGACGCTGCAATTGGCGTGCCGACAGCATGCCGGGCGTCGGCCACGGCTTCCCTCAGAAGCAGTCTATCCATTGGCGGTTAATCCCCCATGACAGCGTGGACCCTGGCCGCGTGGCCGACCCGTCTGGCGGCCCGGGGGCGGCGGCGGCCTCCTCGTCGGGGGAGCAGGAGACCACCGCCTGCGAGGTCGGCGATGCTTGAGGAGCCGGGATATCGCTGCCCTCGCCGCCACAATACGCGCGCGTGCCCCACGGGGTTCCGTGCCATACGGAATAGGACAGCGGCGAGAAGCATGGGCTGACGCCGACCGCAATCGGCCGGCGCAGAGACATGCGGGGGTCGAGGTCGCGGCTCTCGGCGGGCCGTCAGCCCTTGTCGCGGTAGACGGTCGCGGGCTCGAAGGCGCGCGGGGTGCCGGCGTGAGTCATCGTGCGCGGCCCGTCACCAGTGCCGACCGGTATGGAGCGGTAGAAGCAGGTGCGGTGACCCGTGTGGCAGGCTGCCCCGTGGCCTGCGATGCGCACACGCATCCAGACCGCGTCCTGGTCGCAGTCGGTACGCAGCTCGACCACTTGGAGAACATTGCCGCTCTCCTCGCCCTTCCTCCAGATGCGTCCGCGCGAGCGGCTCCAGAAGTGGGCCTCGCCCGTCTCGATGGTGAGCGCAAGCGCCTCGGCGTTCATCCAGGCGAGCATCAGCACCTCGCCGGTCTCGGCGTCGGTCGCGACCGCCGCGATGCCGCCTGCGCCGTCGAAGCGCGGCGTCAGCAGGAGGCCGCCCTCGAGCTCGGCCGCGGAGCCCGGCTTGTCGAACAGATCGCCGTCCGCCATTACGATCACCCTTCCGTCACGGACGCCGCGGGGCGTGCACGAGGCCGAGGAAACGGTCCCGATAGGCGGCGTCGGCGTCGAAGGCGCCGGCGAACCGCGTCGTGACCGTCGAGACACCGTGCTGGCTGACGCCGCGGGTCGACATGCACAGGTGCTCGGCCTCCACCAGCACGGCTACCCCGCGCGGCGCAAGGTAGCGCTCGATGGCCTCGGCGATCTGCGCCGTCAGCGTCTCCTGCGTCTGCATGCGCTTGGAGAAGATCTCGACGACACGAGCGAGCTTCGACAGGCCCACCACGCGGTCGCGCGGCAGGTAGGCGATATGCGCGACGCCGATGAACGGCGCGATATGGTGCTCGCAATGGCTTTCCAGGCGCACGTCGCGCACCATGACCATGTCGTCATAGCCGGCGACGTCACCGAACGTGCGCGCCAGCACCTCGGCGGGGTCGAGCCGGTAGCCGCGAAACCACGATTCGTAGGCGGCCGCCACGCGCCGTGGCGTGTCGATCAGCCCTTCCCGGTCGGGATCGTCACCGGCCCATGCAATGAGCGTTCTCACCGCAGCCTCGGCCTCGGCGCGGGTCGGGCGAGCTGTCGGCGCCGGCCGCTCCGCTCCCGGCTTGGCGGCAGCCTTGTCTACGCGCTGGTCCATGCTCCTCTCGTCGTCCCTTCGTCGTTCGGCCGCCTGCCCTGTCGGCAAGGACAGCTGCGATCCATTCTCCGCGGCGGCTGCAGCCGGTGCGGCTTGCATTCCCGGCGCCGCAGCGCAATATCTCATGCGTCGGGCCGTCGCCGGCCGGCTTCGGTGGGGGCTTGCGCTCGCATCCACCTCGGCCCGGCTGCCCACTATGCGGGGTCGTGGCCCGATTGGGAAGCAGGGCGTGACCGAGCCGGGTTGCACCTCGTGGCACCGATACGCGCCCGCATTCCGGCCCAGGCTAAGGCGCCTGGCCCCAACAACGGGTCGAACAGCGTCCCGATCCGAAGGACCGATGAAGCGATGACCGAGCTTTCCGCGCTCTACAGCGACCGTATCCTCGAGCTGGCGGCCGGCATTGCGCCCGCACGCCGGCTCGCCCATCCGGACGCCACGGCATCGGCTCACTCGAAGCTCTGCGGCTCGACGATCACGATCGACCTCGCGCTCGACGGCGACCGCATCACGGACTACGCGCAGACCGTGAAGGCTTGCCTGCTCGGACAGGCGTCGGCGGCGGTGGTCGCGCAGCACATCGTCGGCAGCACGGTCGAGGAGGTTCGCCGTGTGGCAGGAGAGATGCGGCGCATGCTCAAGGAGAACGGCGAGCCACCCGGCGGCAAGTGGGCCGATCTGGCCGTGCTGCAGCCGGTGCGCGAGGTGAAGGGCCGGCACGCCTCGACGCTGCTCGCGTTCGAGGCCATCCTGAGGGCGCTCGATCAGCGTGAGGCGCAAGCTGCGGGGGCACCGTCAGCTGCCGTGCCTGCAGGTGCCTGAGCTGACGCCTGGCGCGGCGCCTCCCCAACGGCAGCTCGGTCGCCTCCTCGCCAAGCTACCGGTCCACATTTACCGGTGGACGCTGAAACCGCTGATCGGGTGGGAGTGCCGGCATCTGCCGACATGCTCGGAGTACGCGCTCGACGCGATCGAGTGCAACGGGGCATGGCGCGGCTGGTGGCTCGCCCTATCGCGCCTATCGCGCTGCCATCCCTGGGGCACATCGGGCTTCGACCCGCCCCCGGACATCCGGCACGAGTGGCACCCGCTCGCGCCCTGGCGCTATGGCCGCTGGCGCGGCAACCGCGCCGGCGACCGGCAACGGCTGCCCTGACGGACTTTCCCGGCGTTTGTCCGAGGTCAAGCCAATCGGTGCCCATCGGATGTAATCGTGCTCGATCGCTCACTCGATCGGGACGGCATGCCGATGCCATACGCCCACAACGACGCGCTGCCGCCGACCGTCCGTCACGTGCTTCCGCCGCACGCCCAGGACATCTTCCGCAGCGCCTTCAATGCCGCGTGGCGGAGCTACGGCGAGACGGACCCCGCGCACCGAGAGGGGATCGCGCACCGGGTGGCCTGGGCCGCCGTGAAGCGGCGCTATCACAAGGTCGGCGATCACTGGGAGCCCACCGACGACGAATGACGCGCCGCAGCATGGCGCGCCTCACGCGTGCGCGGCGTCCTCCAGCATCATCGCGGCGCACTTCTCGCCGATCATGATCGAGGGCGCGTTGGTGTTGCCGCCAACCACCTGCGGCATGACCGAGGCATCGGCGACGCGCAGGCCCTTCAACCCGTGCACCCTGAGCCGGGGATCGACCACCGCGTCGCTGCCCCGGCCCATGCGGCAGGTGCCGACCGGGTGCAGGTTGGAGACGCCGCGATTGCGCAGATCCTCGATCAAGTCCGTCTCGGACGTGACGGCCGGGCCCGGCTGCACCTCCTCGACGATGAACGGCCTCAGGGCCGGTTGCGACGCGATCCTCCTCGCGAGCCGCATGCCGTAGAGCATGGCCTCGACGTCGTAGGCCGTCTCGAGGAAGCGGAGCTCGATTTTCGGAGGCGCGATCGGGTCCGGCGATTTAAGGCTGAGCCGGCCGCGCCCCTCGGGCCGCAGGTGCACCGGCGAGATGGAGAAGCCGGGCCACTTGTGCGCGTAGATACCCGTCGAATCGCGCTTCTCGATCGACCACAGGAACACGTTCATCTGCAGGTCCGGCCGGTCGAAACGCGGGTCGGAGCGCGTGAAGATGCCGGCCATGGTCGCGATTCCGGCGAGCGGACCGGTGCGCGTCATCATATACTTGAGACCGGCCGTCAGCTTGCGCAGCGGCGAGCGGGCGAGGTCGTTGTAGGTGCCGGTGCGTGTGGCGCGCCACGCCACGTACGAGTTGAAATGGTCGTGCAGGTTCATGCCGACTGGCTTCAGATCGCGGACGACGGGGATGCCCATCTCCTTCAGGTGCTCACCGGGGCCGATGCCGGAGAGCAGCAGCAGTTGCGGCGAGCCGTAGACGCCGCCCGACACCACCACCTCACCCCGGCAGTGCGCCGTCTCGAGGCCCTTGGGCGTGCGGTACTCGACGCCGACCGCGCGGCCGTCCTTGACGACAATGCGCGTGGCATGAGCCTCGGGCGTGACGACGAGGTTCTTCCGGCCACGGGCGGGCTTCAGATAGGCCGTGGCCGAGCTCCACCGCCGGCCGTCACCGACCGTCGTCTGGTAGTAGCCGGCGCCCTCCTGGGTGGCGCCGTTGAAGTCGCTATTGCGCGGCGCTCCGGCCTCGACCGCCGCTGCCAGCACCGCATCGACGATCTCGCTCCGGAAGCGGCTGTTGGTGACCTTCAACGGCCCGCCAACGCCATGATGCTCGCTTTCGCCCCGCTCATGGTCCTCGGCCTTGCGAAAATACGGCAGCACCGACTGGTAGTCCCAGCCCTCGCAGCCCATCTGCCGCCAGCCGTCGTAATCGGCCGGCGTGCCGCGCATGTAGACCATGCCGTTGAGAGAGGACGTGCCGCCGAGCATCTTGCCGCGCGGCTGGTAGGAGGTGCGCCCGTTGAGCCCGGGCACCGGCTCGCTCTCGAATTTCCAGTTGTACACGTCATGAGGGTACATTTTGTGGTAGCCGACGGGGATGTGGATCCACGGG
>JBFWQN010000420.1:0-5117 GCA_050249405.1 Hyphomicrobiaceae bacterium
GGCGACGCCCCGGTGTTCCCGGGCGACGTCATCGTCGGAGACAGCGACGGCTGCGTGGTGATCCCGGCCCATCTCGCCGACGAGATCGCGGCCGAGGCCGTGGAGATGACGGCCTACGAGGATTTCGTCACCGAGAAGGTGAAAGAGGGCCGGCCGATCTGGGGTCTCTACCCGGCGACCGATCCGCAGGCCAAGGTCGAGTTCGAGGCATGGCGGAAGGCCAGGGGGCGGTGAGGAGCGGCGCTCGCTCGCCCCGAGTCCCGCCCGGCGAGACGCGCACGCCTCAGAACGGATTCCAGGTCGGGCGCGCGGTGAAGCGGATGTAGCCGATATTGGCGCCGAGCCGGACACCGATGCCGGAGCGGATTGGCGCCATCACGACCTTGCCGTCGGTGAGCACCGTCATGCCGACGCCGCCGACGAGATAGGCCGACCCGTCGACGCCCGAGTAGCCGGTGAAGATGTCGATCTCGTTCCTGAGATTGTAGACGAGGAACATCGTGCGCGAGCCGGACGCCCCGAAGTCGTAGCCGATCGAGGGTCCGTGCCAGTAGACCTCGCGCTTGCTCCCGTCCTTCAGGAACAAGGTGCCCTTGCCGTAGCGCAAGCCCGCGATGAAGGCGCCGCCCCCCTCGTTGCCGAGCACGTAGCCGGTGGGCGTGCCGAGCGTCGAGAACGCATGCTCGAGCACCGTGGCGAGGCCGCCCGAGATGGTGCCGAAAAAGCCGCGACTGGCCTCCCGGATCTCGTCACGCGAGAAGCCTTCTTCCCCGACCGTGATCGGCGGCAGGGATTGGGGTGGGAGGGGCGGCAGAGGAGGTGGCAAGGGCTCAGCCCGCTCCCGTGCGGCGGGGAGCCGCTCGCTGGTCTCCGTCGACCAGCCCGACTGGCCGGAACGGGGAGGCGTGGTGGCTACCTTGGGTGCGGCTGGAGGCGCTGCGGCCGGCGGTTGTGAGGGCTGCTGCGGCCGCACGGGTGCGACTGGCGCGCGCTCGATACGCTCGGCGTCGGCGAGCTTTCTCGGGGGTGGCGGCGAAGCCGCTTCGGGTGCGGCGGGCGCGGCAGCCGGCAGCTCCCTCCCACCCGTCGGGGACCTTGGACCGGCGGGCGACGCCCCCCCGGCGACAGCGGCGGATGGCGCGGCCGGCGGCTGTCGAGGCGCGCTCGCCTCGCCGGCGGGAGCGGAAGGAGCGGCAGCCGCTCCGGCTGATGCGCCGCCGCTCTCCTGCTCGAGTCGTGCCAGAATGTGCTGTGACTTCGCCCGGATCACGGCCTGGAGCTCGAGCGAGGCGGCCTCGAGCTCGGAGAGGCGCGAGCAATCGGGCTCGCCGCCTTCGCTCGATTCACCCAGTGCATCGATCCGCGCCAGAAGCTCGGAGGCTTTGCTGTCGAGCTCGGCCGTCCGCGTGTCCGAGATGACGGCGGCAGCCTTGTCGTCGCCGTCGCTCCCCGTCCAACCGCGCTTCTCCTTGAGGCGCCTCAGGCTCGCCATGATGCGCGGCTGGTTCTCTGCCGTCAGCACGCGAAGCCGCGCGCCGGTCTCGTCGACCACCTTGCGGAGCGTCTCGCGTGTGCAGGTCTCCGCCCCAGCTCCGGCCACCGAGAGAGCCAGCAGCACAGTTGCGAGCGCGGCACCGGACGAGCTTTTGAGCATGTTCGGACCTCGGCAGTGCCCAGCGACAGGAGCGTCCCGCCTTCAGGTACCTGCAACCGCGCGGTGCGTCAAACCGATGGGCGCAGGCTCACCGGCGGGCAGCGCGCGTGCGGCCGCGAACGGCAATCTTGTTGTGGAGCCGTTGCGTCGCGAGCGCGACCCACCGGCGGCAGCTCACGAGACCGCGGCTACAGCGCACGGCGATGGCGGGCTTTTGACGGGGCGCCGCGCCCGCCCGCGACGGATCGGCTGCAACCTGGAGCTTGGAGAGCTCGGCCGAAGCGAGATTGCGCTCCGCCCAGTCCACCAGCCCTGCCGTGGTCATGCCGGCCATGAACGGGTTGGCGATCACCACGCCCGTGCCGAGCACGGAGGCGACCCGCGTCGCAGGTTGCGCCGCCAGCACGCGCGCCGCGCCTCCGGGGCCGACGAGGAATGCCAGACGCAGGTTGGCGAAGGTCGTCTCGTGGCCGGCTGCCGCCAGATGGGCGGCGTTGTCGCGCGTGTAGGCCTCGGCAGCTTTGCGGGCGAACGGTCGGTTGGTCCGCAGCTGCAGAATTTGCGGCCCCGTCAGGGCCCCGGTCTCGGCCGGGAAATGGCGCCGGGCGACCGATAGAAAAGTGCTCTCGATGAATTGGTAGGGTCCGACGGCCGTCGAGCGTGGGTTGCGTGCCTCGTCCCGGCCACCCGATTCGGCCAGCATCAGCTGATCGAGAAATCGGCCCATAGCCACGGAATCCGACAGAGCATCGTCCTTGGCGATCTGTGCCGGCCGCGCAGCGGGCGCGGGAGCCGGCCCGCCTCCGGTCCGCACCGGAGCCTCCTCGGCCAAGGCGGCAGCCGGCGCGACGGTCACCGTCAGTGCGGCGAGCGCCAGCAGCAGCGGGAGAGACACTGGACGACGGCGGCGGGGAGACGCCTCCGGACGGCCGGTCGAGCTCGAGGTCGCGAGTTGACGCACGCTATCGCTTTCTGTCACCGGCGGCACTGTGTCGAGCCGCGTTCCGAGCGTCAACCTTCTACTCTGCCGGCGTCAGCGGAGGATTAACCGCTTCGGCGGCTTACGGACCGGGCTCGCGAGGAGTGAACGCACGGCGCAGAATGTCCGGCAGGTCGTCGCGAAGGCTCCACACCTGGAGGTTGACGGAATCGAGCCGTTGCACGACGCGCTGCATGTGCACGTCGACCGCGTCGAACCGGCGTCCGGTCTCCGACCTCAATTCGATCAGATCGGGCTGCACGCTGCGGAGTTGCCCGGTCAGCACCTTCACGGCACTCTCCAGATCGTCCACACGGCTCTTCAACAGCTTCAACTCGGCGTCGACGTCCATGCCCGGGTCCTCATAAGGCGGAAGATGTGGAACAAAATTAGAACCATCTAGAGGCGTTCTGTCGATGGGTGTCCAGAAACAGGATGCACGCGGTATGTTTAGCCGCATATCGGCTTTGATCCAGGCCAAGCATCGGCGTGCGCATCGACCGGCGGGCTCGCCTCCTCGAGCGAATGGATTTTTCTCACGAGGCGACCTTGGTCGAGTGGCCTTTTCCACTGCCTGGCCCCGCGGATCGATAGCCGGACGGGAAACGCTGAATTGCGCTGACGGCAAGAGTCGGCGCGCTGGGGTGCGGCGCCCGGTCTCGCTCGGCGACAGGTGGAATGCGGGGATGGCACGAGGGCAGTCGCCCGGCAGCATCTGCCGACCTGCTAGTCTGGCGCCATGAACGCTCCGATTCGTCCCGACGAGACAAAGTCCGCCATCCCGGTCGCGGCCGGCCGCTTCGTGCATCTCAAGGTGCACTCGGCCTACTCCCTCCTCGAGGGTGCGCTGCCGATCTCCAAGCTCGCCAAGCTCGCCGAGGCACACATGATGCCGGCGATCGGACTCACCGACACCGGCAACATGTTCGGCGCGCTCGAGTTCTCCGACAAGCTCGCCGGCGCCGGCATCCAGCCGATCGTCGGGGTCACGCTGCGCGTCGATTTCCGTGACACGGCCGAGGCACCGGCCGCTTTGAAGCTGCCCAGCCAGGGAGTGGCGCGGCCGGCGGGACCGCTTCCGCTGCTTGCGCGGACCGAGCAAGGCTATGCGAATCTCGCCAAGCTCAACAGCAAGGCCTTCCTCGAGACGCCCGATGGCGAGCCGAGCCACGTCAAGATCGAGGATCTGGCCAATCGATCCGAGGGGCTGATCGCGCTCACCGGCGGACCGGACGGGCCGATCGACATGGCACTGCGAGAAGGTCGCCACGAGATCGCGCGCGCGCGGCTGCTGAGGCTGAAGGAGATCTACGGACGCGGCCTCTATGTCGAGTTGCAGCGGCACGGAACACCCGCCGAGGCGCAGGTCGAGCCGGACCTGCTGGCGCTCGCCTACGAGATGGAGCTTCCGCTCGTCGCCACCAACGAGTGCTACTTCGCCAAGCGCGAGGACTACGAGGCGCACGATGCGCTGATTTGCATCGCCGAGGGGCGCTACGTCACCGAGGACGACCGGCGGCGGCTGACGCCCGAGCACTACTTCAAGAGCGCAGACGAGATGGTGCGCCGCTTCGAGGATCTGCCCGAGGCGATCGCCAACACCATCGAGATCGCGCGCCTCTGCGCCTACAGGCCGCGCGGTCGAAAGCCCATCCTGCCCGCCTTCGTGAAAACGGCAGACGGCGCCAGCCAGGCCGACCGCGAGGCGGCGGAGGCGGCGGAGCTGAAGGTCCAGGCCGGGAAGGGGTTGGCGGCACGCCTCGCAGCGCACGGGCCGGCGCAGGGCTTCACCGTGGAGGATTACGAGAAGCGCCTCGCCTACGAGTGCGAGGTGATCACCAAGATGAAGTTTCCCGGCTACTTCCTGATCGTCGCCGACTTCATCCAGTGGTCGAAGGCGAACGGGATTCCGGTCGGGCCGGGCCGCGGCTCGGGCGCCGGCAGCCTCGTCGCCTACGCGCTGACCATCACCGATCTCGATCCGCTGCGTTTCGGCCTCCTCTTCGAGCGCTTCCTCAACCCGGAGCGCGTGTCGATGCCGGACTTCGACATCGACTTCTGCCAGGACCGCCGCGAGGAGACGATCCTCTACGTGCAGCAGAAGTACGGCGCGGATCGCGTCGCCCAGATCATCACGCACGGCAAGCTGCAGGCCCGCGCAGTCCTGCGCGACGTGGGCCGCGTGCTGCAGATGCCATTCGGGCAGGTCAGCAAGCTGTGCGCGCTGGTGCCGAACAATCCCGCCAATCCGGTGACGCTGCGCGAGGCCATCGACGGCGAGCCGAAGCTGCAGGAGGCGGCGAAGGAGGACGCGGTCGTCGCCAAGCTGCTGGAGATCTCGGAGAAGCTCGAGGGGCTCTACCGCCACGCATCGACGCACGCGGCCGGCATGGTGATCGGCGACCGGCCGCTCGACGAGCTGGTTCCGATGTACCGCGATCCGAAGTCGAATTTCCCGATCACCCAGTTCAACTGGAAGATGGT
>JBFWQN010000421.1:0-5112 GCA_050249405.1 Hyphomicrobiaceae bacterium
CTACAAGCTCTATCCGGCCTGGGCGCTGATCCCGATGGTCCTGATGGCGACAGTCGCGACCGTCATCGCGAGCCAGGCGGTCATCACCGGCACATTCTCGATCACGCGCCAGGCGGTCCAGCTCGGCCTGCTGCCGCGCCTCATGGTCAAGCATACGTCGGAGAGCGTGGCTGGCCAGATCTATATTCCCCGCGTCAACTACATGCTGCTGGTCGGCGTGCTGATGGTGGTGGCGCTGTTCCAGGAAAGCTCGCGCCTGGCCGCGGCCTACGGCATCTCGGTCACGGCCACGATGGTCATCGATTCTGCGATGGCATTCTTCGTGGTCTGGAAATACTGGCAGTGGCCGCTCTGGCGGGCACTGTCGCTGATCGTTCCGCTGCTCTTCATCGAGCAGGCTTTCCTGCTCGCCAATATGCTGAAATTGTTCGAAGGCGGTTGGTTCCCGCTGGTCATAGCGCTCACCATCGCGCTGGTCATGTTCACGTGGGTGCACGGCACCAAGGTGCTGGCGCGGGCGACGAAGAAGAACGAGGCCGACATCGACTGGCTCGTGCGCCACCTCGAGGCCAAGCCGCCGCATCGCGTACCGGGCACCGCCGTGTTCCTGACGGCCGATCCCTACTCGGCGCCGACCTCGCTCATGCACAACCTGAAGCACAACCGCGTGCTGCACGAGCGCAACATCCTGCTCACCATCCGCACGCTCGACCGCCCGCGCGTCGCCCGTCACGAGCGGGTCCAGATCGAGCGAATCTCGGACAGCTTCGTGCGCGTCATCGCCTTCTATGGCTTCATGGAGACGCCGAGCGTCCCCAAGATCTTCGACCACTGCCGGCGCAAGGACCTGAACGTCGATTTCCCGGCCACCTCGTTCTTCCTGTCGCGCCGCTCGCTGAAGCCCACGACGAAAACTCCGATGCCGCGCTGGCAGGAGTGGCTCTTCATCAAGCTTTCAGGGCAGGCCGACGACGCCACCGAGTACTTCCAGATCCCCCCCGACCGCGTCGTCGAGGTTGGCACGCAAGTGCAGGTCTGAGATCCGTCAGGCGCTCGGCGGCGGGGCGGCCGGCGTGGGATCGTCTCAGGCCCGGTCCGGCTGCGCAGAGGCCGCCGCCGCGCTACTGCTGCGGTGCCATCTCGAGAGAGCCTCCATGCAAGCCATCGCGGCGAGCGAGGAGGCGATCATGGTGATGTGACCGACCGGCCAGCCCCAGCGATCGACGATCCAGGCGAAAACGGTCGGCGCCGCGGCGCTCACCAGCAGCACGGGCGTGGCGATGAAGCCGAGGATGGCGCCATAGCCCTTGGTGCCGAAGAGGGTCAGCGGCACCGCGCCCCGCACGATGGTGATCACGCCCTGGGCGGCGCCCATCAGCAGCGTGAATGCCAGCAGGACGGCGAAGCTGCCCTGGCTCGCGTAGAGAAGGGCGAACGACACGGGCACGATCGCGATCGCCACCCGCCCGATGGCCACCGGGCTGAGATTGCGGCCGAACATGATCTCGACCGCGCGCCCGCCGAATTGCGCGACGCCCTTCAGCGACGCCATCCAGACGGCTGTCGCCGTAACGAGGCCGGCCGCCTCGAGCAAGGTTACGAGTTGCACCGACACGATGCCGAACACGAAGCCGTTGAGCGACATCACCAGGGCGAACAGCCAGATGGCGAGCGTGCGCGACCGGCCTTCCAGCACCGGCGCGGCAGGGGTGCTGCCGAGGCTCGGACCGCCCGCCGCGATGGGTGCCTCGGGCTCCTTGCGGGCAAGTCCCAGCCAATGCAGTGGTAGACAGAGGCCGAGATTGAGCAGCGCGAACACCACCAGCGTCTGCCGCCAGCCGATCGCCTCCTCGAGCTGATGGCCGACGACCCAGAACACCGATGAGGCGAATGCGCCGTAGAGAGTAAGGTAGGAGATCGCCTGCCGGCCGCGCGTCGGAGCCACCTGGACCAGCGCCGCGAACGCGGCGTCGTAGAGACAGCAGCGCATGCCGACGCCGAGCAGCACCCATACCGCGAGATAGGCCCACTCCTCGGTCACGCGCGAGAGAAGGTAGAGGCCGAGGGCCACCACCACGGAGCCCACGGACATGACGATGCGCGCGCCGGCGCGGTCGATCAACCGCCCGACGAGCGGCGAGATCAGGCCCATCACCAGCACCGACACGGTGAAGCCGAGGAAGGCGAATCCGCGCGACCAGCCGAGCTCCTTCACGATCGGTGCCGCGAGCACCCCCAGGCAGTAGTAGCTGGTGCCCCAGGCCGTGATCTGGGTGATGCCCAAGCTGTGCACCGCCACGGCCATAGGCGACACGAGCCAGTCGAGACGCCGGGAACGCGCTGCCTCGCTGTCGCTCATGCGCCGCTCCTCGCCGTCCCGCAGCCGCCGAAACGGCGCACCCGCACGCCCTCGATCAGCTGCGATAGTCGGCGTTGATCGAGATGTAGTCGTGGGTGAGATCGCACGTGTAGATGCTCGCCCGCCCTTTGCCGAGGCCGATGTCGACGCGGATCGTGATCTCGGCGTTCTTCATGTACTGGGCCATCGTCGGCTCGTGATACTCCTCGGCCCGCTCGCCGTTGCGCGCCACGATGCGGTCGCCGAACCAGATCGACAGGCGGTCACGATCGGCTGCCTCGCCGGCCTTGCCGACGGCCATCACGATGCGGCCCCAGTTCGGGTCCTCGCCGGCGATCGCCGTCTTGACGAGCGGCGAGTTAGCGATCGAGAGGCCGATCGTGCGCGCGGCCTTGTCGCTCTCGGCACCTTCGACGGCGATGGTGACGAACTTGGATGCCCCCTCGCCGTCTTTCGCCACCATGATGGCGAGCTCCTTCAGGAGATCTGCCGTCTTCGCGCGGAAATCCGCAAGCGCCGGGTCGCCGGACCTCTCGATGCGCGGCTGGCCGCGCTTCGCGGCGGCGCCCGTCGCGAACACGAGGCAGGTGTCGCTGGTCGAGGTATCGCCGTCGACGGTCATGCAGTTGAAGCTCGTCGCGGCGCCGGCAGCGAGGGCCTCCTGCAGTGCCGCATGGCCGACGGCGGCGTCCGTGAACAGGAAGCAGAGCATGGTCGCCATGTCGGGCGCGATCATGCCGGCGCCCTTGCAGAAGCCGTTGATCGTCACCTCGACGCCGCCGATCACGGCCTTGCGGCTCGCGAGCTTCGGGTAGGTGTCCGTGGTCATGATGGCGCGCGCCGTGTCGTGCCAGCCCCCCGCCGTCGCCGACTTGGCGAGACCGCCGAGCAGGTGCGCGAACTTCTCGGCCTCGAGCGGCTCGCCGATCACGCCGGTGGACGCGAGGTAGACCTCGCCTGGTCCGCAGCCGACGGCCTCCTGCGCGAATTTCGCCGTCAGCTCGACCGCGGCGCGTCCCTTGCGGCCGGTGAAGGCATTCGAGTTGCCCGAGTTGACGACCAGGATGCGCGCCTTGCCGCCCTTCAGGCTTTCGCGGCACCAGAGCACCGGCGCCGAGCAGGTCTTGGATTGCGTGAGGACACCCGCCGCAACGGTGCCTTCGTCCATCACCGCCACCATCAGGTCGCGACGGTTCTTGTACTTGATGCCGGCCTCTGCCGAGGCGAAGCGGACGCCCTCGATGCTGGGTACGTCGGCGAGACGGGCGGGGGCGAAGGGCGAGACTTTGGCGGCGCCTGAGGCCATGGCAGCAGTGTCCTTGTCGTGGGTTTGGCGCGAGCTAAGCGGCGCGCGCGGGCGGGTGTCAATCGCTCGCGCGCGCCGGACCTCACCTTTGAGGATCTGGCGGATGGCTCACTTGTCGAGCCAGACGTCCTCGAACCGCCAGTTGTTGTAGATGCTGTTCACCTGGATATTGACGCCCTTCACCTGCGGCCGCCAGCAATTGCCACCGCGCAGATAATAGAGCATCGGCCGCACGGCTTCGGCGGTGAGCTTCTTGTCGATCTCCCAGGCGATCAGCTTGCGCTTGGCCTGGTCCTTCTCCGACGACTGCTTGACGATCAGTGCGTCGACGTCCTTGTTGCAGTAGTCCATGTACGTGCGCGAGCCGCACGCGTAGTTCTCGGGATAGTTCTGGTCCGGATCGTCGACACCGTTGCCGACCTGCGAGAGGGCCATCTGGTAGTCGCGCCGAACGAGCCTCGGTAGCTGGTTTGCCGTCTCGACCAGCTCGATCTCCGCGTCGATATAGATCTCCTTGAGCTGGCTGATGAGAATGACCGCGGCATCGCGATAGGTCGGGATGTTGCGGGTCATGATCTTGACCTTCACGGTCTTGTCTGGCCCGAAGCCGGCTGTCTTCATCGCCGCCCGGGCTTTCTCGCGCCGACCGGCAATATCGTCGCTGTATCCCGGAAGCTCCTTCAGCACCTCGGGCGGCAGGCTCCAGCTTCCTTCCGGCCCTGGCAGCATCGCGCCGCCGACATCGCCTTTCCCCTGTGTCAGGATATCGACGAAGGCCTTGCGATCCAGCGTATTGGCGACGGCACGGCGCACCTCGATGTTATCGAACGGCGCCACCGGATTCATGAGCACGTTGGCGGCGACGTTCATCGGCGCTATCTCGCAGACGGCTTCCGGCAGCTGGGCCTTGACGTCACCGATGAGGGGCACCGACAGCTCGAATGGAAAGAACATGTCGAACTGGCCCGAGACGAACGCCAGGATCGCGGTCGAGCGGTTGGGGATGATGGTATATTCTATTCCGTCGAGATAAGGGCGGCCGGGCTTCCAATAATCCGGATTGCGCGCCACCTTTATCGTCTTGCTCTTCTCGTAGCTGACGAACTTGAACGGGCCGGTTCCGATCGGGTGCTGACGCATCTGGGCCGGCGTGACGTGGCAGGGATAGATCGGCGAGAAACCCGACGAGAGGAGCGCAAGGATTGCCGGCTGCGGCCGCTTCAGGTTGAGCGTAACCTGCAGCTCGTTGTCGACCGTGACGCTCTCGATGTTCGTGTACCAACCCTTTCTGGCGTTGAGCCGGAAGCGCTCCTTGGCTTTGTCCTGCAGCAGATCGATCGTGCACTTGACGTCTTCCGCCGTGAACGGCTTCCCGTCGTGCCACTTGACACCCTTGTGAAGCTTGAAGGTGAGCTTCTTGTCGTCGGCACTCCAGCTCCAGCTGTCC
>JBFWQN010000422.1:0-5110 GCA_050249405.1 Hyphomicrobiaceae bacterium
CGAGGAGCCAAGCCGCTGCGCACGCCGTTCCGCCAGGCGCTCGCCGACCTAGTACCCCTCCTCGAACGGGGAGAGCAGGGACAGGACGTAGACCACCCTCGCCTCGAAGGTCACGCGCGTGACATGGCGCCCGCCGAACCGCACCGCCAGCGTCACGACGCCGACGGGGAGCGCGGTCCAGGCGGCGATGCAGCTCTGCGCCTCGAGGCGGTCGGCCATCGAATGGCGCAGGGGTGACTTCCGCCGCGACAGATCGAGCCAGATGAGCTCGGAGGACCCTCCGCCGATGTCGAACACGAGCGATAGGTCGGAGCGTCCGTCGAGCAGGGCGGCGCAGCCCGCGACTGCGAGGCGGGCCTCCGCCTCCGGGGTGAGCAGCTCGATGTCGAGGCCGATGTCGCGCCTGACCCGATCGAGAAAATCTGGCCCGTTCTCGGCGATCCGGCAGGCTTCGGTGGCCACCAGCCGTGCGCGCACCACTTTCGCCCGGTCGAGCTTCATCGAGCAGACGCGCAGGGCCTCGATCGTGCGGGACATGGCGGCGTCCGACAGGCGGCCGGTGGCGCCCACGCCTTCGCCGAGCCGGATGATGCGAGAGAAAGCATCGACGACGTGCAGCCCGCGCCGTGTCGGCCGGGCAACCAGCAGTCTGCAATTGTTGGTGCCCAGATCGAGTGCACCGTAGGCGGGCCCTCCGTCGCGCCCCCGGTCGATGGCTTCCCCCCGATGCTCGGCTCGGGTTTGGCTCGGACCAGTCGCGTCTTCGAACTCGGGCTTTGCCACCTCGCGGTCTCCAGAGCCTGGAATAGCGGCAAGGCCGCGGCGTCAGGCTATTGGCTGGAAGTTTCCTTGTGTCGCACTCTAGGGTCGTACCGAGGCTGCGTAAAGAGCGGCACTGGTCGCATGGTCATCGGTGCTTTCGTTTTGCCGATATCGTTTGCGCCCAGGCGGCTGGAAGGACGACGATGGCTGTGCTGCGTTTGGCGATCCTGCGCGTGCTTTGGCTGACAGCCCTCGGTTGCGCTCGGCTGGCCGCCTGCTACCTGGCGCTAGGGCTCGCGGCAATCCCGGTTGCGGCCGGCCAATCGGGCAGCTCGCTCGACAGGCTCGTCGCCGCCTATCCGGATTTCCTCGCCGCCATCGCCGACAATGTGCTGGTCTGGAAGGACGGCACGCGCATGCCGGTCGACGACGGGGCCGGCGCGAAGTCGCCTGCACGACTGCTCGAGGCGCCGGACATCGCGGACATGTTCCATTGGCCGTATCCGGCCAATGCCGCGGCACGTCCTCCTGCCTACGAGGCAGACCCCGGCCGCATTCGCTATCAGCCCTTCTTCGACAAGATGTACGGCGATTGCTCGAAGGGCGAGGTGCAGCGCAACCTCGTCGAGATCGTCTGGCTGCCGGGCAAGGCCGCCCAACGGCTGCAGGTGACCCGCATCAACGGCGTCTCCTCCCGGCTCGAGGCCGTCAGTCGCGAGCTCGACCGGCTGCCGCCTGAGTTCGACCGCTACCTGCATCCGGCCGCAGGCACCTACAATTGCCGCCCCATAGCCGGGACCGGCCGGCCGAGCGCGCACGGCTCGGGCATCGCCATCGACATCGCCGTGAGGCACGCCCACTACTGGCGCTGGTCGAAGCCCGGCGCGGCCGGACGCTACGTCTTTCGCAACAGCATTCCGGCGGAGATCGTCGCCATTTTCGAGAAGCACGGCTTCATCTGGGGCGGGCGCTGGTATCACTACGATACGATGCATTTCGAGTACCGGCCCGAGCTGTTCCCGTAGGTCGTTGCCGGGGCCGAGACGGCGGCTGTGCATTCGAGCGACATGAAATGAGAAGGGAGCCAGCATGCTGACCGAGCTGCCGGAGAGCGCGGCGACCGGCGAGATCGCCCGCATTTTCGGCGAAATCCGACACGTCTATGCGACGCCTTACGTCTCCTCGATCCATCGCCATCTGGCCACGTTGCCGGGCGTGCTGGAATGGGCGTGGGAGGCATCCGCACCCGTCTTTCGCAGCGGGCGCGCGCAGGAGACGGCTTGGCGCATCGCCGCCGATGTGTCGCTGGCCGCTCCGAGGCGGATCCCGGCCGAGGCGCTCGCGGTCTGGCGCGTTGCGCCTGATGACGTGCCGCGCATCCGGGCGATTGCCGATAGCTTCACGCGGGTGGCGCCGCTCAATCTGGTCTTCGGCGGCATCGTCAGGGACCTCTTGCGGGGGGCGAAGTCCGTCGGCTCCGGTACCTGCGACGCGGCTTCCTGGACCCCACCTCCGGCTCTTGCCTCGCCGCCGGCGATGGTCGATCCGGCTCGGCTGTCGGAGGCCGAGCGCCGGCTGCTCGAGCTGTTCCGGTCCGGCTCGGGAGCCACGGCGTTCGTGCCCGGCCTCTACCGCATGCTGGCGCACTGGCCGGCGCTGCTGGCGCATCTGGCAGTGGACCTCGTGCCGCTGCTTTCGAGCCCCGAGAAGCTGAGAATCGCCGAGACACTGTTGGCAAGCATCGATGCGGCGGTCGCCGATCTCCGTGCCGGCCTGCCGCTGCCGAAGCTTCCGGCGCCGGACCCGGATACCGCGGCTCACCTGCGGCGCATGATCGACGGCTATCGGGTGACGAGCCCGGAGATGATCCTGTTCGGGCGGCTCGTGCGCGAGGCGCTGCCAGTTTGATCGCCGAAAACCGTCGCTCAGGCTTTGCGCTGCGCCTTGACCGGGCGGGGCGGATTGGTGTTTCCGGGCGCGAGGTCGGCGTCGATGTCGAACGTCGGGCACTTCTTGGCGGCGAGCTGTCCATTGAGCGCATCGAGGCGAGCCCGGTCGCGCTTCAAGTCGGCCTCGATGTCCTGTCCATAGGTCGTGCCGCCGACGATGGGGCGTGCCAGCGCCTGGGCATTGGCCGCAATGGCTGAGGGTCGCGGCCGGTTCACCGCGTCGCGCATCTGCACGATCTTGATCGACATCGAGCCCGTCAGCCGCTTGCAGTCGAGCTGGCGCTCCTGATCGGTCAGGCTGTAGGTGCCCGCCGCGTCGAAGCCGCCACCCGTCGGCGCTGCCGCACGGATCTTGTCGAGCTTCGGGCTCGGCGGCTGATATCCGGGCGCAGCTGCGGCGCATCCGCCGGCTGACAGGGCGAGCACGAGGATGGCAAGCTGCCGCCGGGACATGTCGGCTCCGTAAAGGTCGCGAGCACGGCTATTTGTCACCGCAACATGGCCCTGGTGCGGCGGCTACGGCAACGCCGGAGGCCGGCGTGCGTCATTGCGGCTTGGGATTGATGCCGGCTCCGGCGCGGGGCCGGCAGCCACCGTGCCTCCGCCTCACACCGCTTGAGCCGCCAGCGGCCGGACGGGCGTCTCCATCGCCTCGATCGCGGCATCGAGCACATCGAGCCCGGCCCCGGCGCGAGGCGCGTTCTCGGACAAGAGCCGGCGGAACGCGCGGGCTCGTGGCTGCCCGTGATAAAGACCAAGGATGTGGCGCGTGACGTTGCTGAGACGCCCGCCAGCGGCGATATGCCGACCCACATAGGGGCGCAGGCGCCGCAACGTCTCGCCACGGGTCAGCGCCGGGTCTCCGTCGCCGAAAATCGAGGCATCGACATCGCTCAGCAGCCAGGGTGTCTGGTAGGCGGCCCGGCCGATCATCACGCCGTCGACATGCTGGAGGTGCTCTCGCGTCGCGGCGAGACTGGTGATGCCGCCATTGATGACGATCGTGAGATTGGGGTGCGCCGCCTTCAGCCTCCAGACGCGCGGATGATCGAGCGGCGGAATCTCGCGGTTCTCTTTGGGCGAAAGACCGTGCAGCCAGGCCTTTCTCGCATGCACGATGAAGGTTCGGCATCCGGCGCCGGCGACCGTCGCGATGAAGTGCTCGAGGTCGGCCTCGCTGTCCTGGTCGTCGATCCCGATGCGGCATTTGACCGTGACAGGAAGGCGCACGGCACCGATCATGGCCGCCACGCAGCGCGCGACGAGCGCCGGCTCGGCCATAAGGCAGGCGCCGAAATGTCCGCCTTGCACGCGGTCGGACGGGCAGCCGACATTGAGGTTGATCTCGTCGTAGCCCCACGCCTCACCGATCGCAGCCGCCTCGGCCAGCTTGGCCGGGTCGGAGCCGCCGAGTTGCAGCGCGATCGGGTGCTCCTCCGGCGAGAAATCGAGCAGCTGGCCTCGCTTGCCATGCAGAATGGCGTCCGCCGTCACCATCTCGGTATAGAGCAACGCCCGCCGCGTCATGATCCGATGAAAGACCCGGCAATGCCGATCCGTCCAATCCATCATGGGCGCAACACAGAATTTATATAATTGATCAGTCATGGATTTTCTAGTAGTTTCAAATCACAAAATGCGAACTGGTGCAATCGCACGTTCTCTGTTTTCCCCACGTTTCCTCGTGCTCATTGCACCAGGATTGCACCAAAAGGTCTGTGCTCGGAGTCGCCATGCCTACCTTCACCAAGCGAGCCGGAGTGTGGCGCGTCCAGGTTCGCCGCAAAGGGCAGACCTTCTCCCGGACCTTCCGCCTTAAGGCCGATGCCGAAGCCTGGGCCCGCGAAGCCGAGGACAACATTGCTCGCGGCAAACCAGCGATCGCAGCCAGTGTCTCGCACGAGACCACTCTCGCCGAACTGATCGACATTCATATCCGCGATATGTGCGAGGTCGGCAAGGCGTCATTGCGATCAAAGGCCTACACCCTCGACAAGCTCAAGGCTACGTTCGGCAGCACCTCCCTGCCCCAGATTACCCGGGAGCGCCTGATCGAATTTGCCAAAGCACGATCGGCCCAGGGCAGGACAAGCCCCGGGATGACACGGGATCACGAGCCACTGAGCCCGCTCCGTGGCTTCGGCAACGCCTTCCTCGGCTGGGAGCCGATCGCCGGTTCTCGCGCCGACGTCAACGCCAGATCAGCGATAACCGCCCTTTCGTGAAGGCGGCATCAATTCAACGATCCGCAGCCACTCACCCTCACCCAATCACCCCGCCCGCCCTCAGCCTCGCCAGCCTGTCCGCATTGTAGCCGAGCAGCTCGCGCAGGATCTCGTCGGTGTGCTGGCCGGGGGTGGGGACCGGGCCGATGCGGCCTGGCGTAGCCGACATCTTCA
>JBFWQN010000423.1:0-5104 GCA_050249405.1 Hyphomicrobiaceae bacterium
CCTCGGGATCGTCCACCTCACGGCTCAGAACGCGACCCGTGCCGAGGCCGACCAGGATGGTGTCGTAAGCGAAGCGCACGAGGTCGCCGGTGGTGCAGCGGAGCTGCTCGGCGCTCATATAGACGCGGTGCAGCTCAGGGCGCAGGCGCGCCACGGCGATGAAATACCGACCCTCGCGCCAGGACTGCGCGGACCGGCTGGAGCCCAGCATATCCAGCGTCTCGAAGCGCGTGGCGTTCTCTTCCGTGTAGCCATCGTCGTAGACGACCAGCTCGTCCTCTTGGTAGCCGAGCTCTTCGTTTACGAAGCGGACGCGGATCGCATGCGGAAGATCGACGAAGAGCTTCGTGCCTTCGTAGGCCCAGGAATTGCGCGGCGTGATGGGCTGGATCGACGTTTCCTGCTCTACGTCACGCACGACGCAATGCTTGCCGTCCTTGGTGCCATAGGCGGCGCGGCCGTGAGCCGCCACGATCTTGAGCGCGTTCCAGAGAGAGCCGCCCTCGATCACGCCGTCGAAGGTCCAATAGGGCGCCGGCCCATTGGGCGGCTCGGCGTCGCAGGCATCGGCCCACGCCATCATCCCTTCAAGATCGATGCGGTGATCCGGGATCACCGATACCGCGCCTCGGGTCCGCAGGAGATGCGTATAGGCCCAGGCGGGATTGCGGCTCAGCTCCCATTCCCAGCCCGAGCCGGTGTAGACCGGCAGATAGCTCGTCGCGATGCAGTTGATCTGGTCCGGTACGCCGTTGAGCTGACCCGTCGCCAGCATGCGGATCGCGATGGTGCAGACTTGCGGCTCGGTGATCGGCGTCTCGTAGGCGATGGAGCGCAGCGCCGTCCAGAAGGTGAGGTCGATCTTCGATGGACCGCTCGTCGTCGTCGTACGCCGAACCTGGACCTCGTACTGGGCCGCCTCGGCGACGCGGAAGAGACCGCCGCGTCGCACGAGGCTCTGGCTCATGTCGGTGATCGTGATCTCGCCCGGCGTGCCGAAGCCATTCTCGGAAGCGTTCACCCAGGTCGGCGTGCTCCATGCGACGTCGCCGACCTTCCGGTAGCGCACCTCGAGCTCGACCGTGAGCGGGAAGCGATCGCCGACCGCATTTTTCTCGGCGAGATCGGCCGGGAAGCCGGCGAGGCCGCCCGGGAACGAGATGTCGATGCTGATCTCCCGCGTGCCGATGCGGCTGATGCGCGATACCCAGTCGTCGTCGGCGCCCTGGGTCTCGCCAGCGCGCACCAGCGCGAGGTTGAAGCTGTCCTCACGGATCGACTGCGTGTAGAGGGTGTGATCGCGGTTGCCTTCCCAGCCGTCCGGCCCGCCCTCGTTGATCTCCCATTCGGTTCCGGAGAAGGACTCGATGGGCGTCTCGCCGATCTTCAGGTCGGAGATGTCGATCGGCCCATAGCCGACGAGGAGCAGCACGCGGAAATAGGTCTTGTTGCCCTCGGTCTCGGAGTAGGGGCGGGCCGCGAGCACGGGATAGACGCGGCGCCGGCCGAACACCCGCGGGATCGGCCCGTAGGGCGTGGCACGGTTCGACACGCCGGTGATGCTGAAATTCGGCGCTGGCAGCGATGCGCCGGTATCGAACGCCATGTTGGGCGTCTTCGGCGGCGGGATCAGCGCCATCGACAGCAGCGCGCCCGCGCCCATGATGAGGGTGCCGCCGATGAAGGACGCGATGGCGAGCTGCGTGGCGCTGGCGGCCCCCGCTTCGACGCCGAGGATGGCAAGCCCGAGCGGCTGCGCAAAAGCGGCGGCAGCGACCGCGACGGCGATCATCAGGATGGTGGCGAACGTGCCCTTGCCGCCGTCTCCGCCCTGCGGCACCGGCGCGACATAGACCGTCCGCCCGGCGTTGGGCCGGGCATGCCGCCAGAGATGCCGCGGCACCTCGTAGTCGTCGATCCAGACCTTGGCGCAGCCCCGGAGCGCCTGCGGCAGCCCGCAGGCCAGCACAATGCCTTCGATCGTCGTGCCATTGGGCACGGAGAAGATGATCTTGTCGGACGCGAAGGGACGAGGCCGAAAAACAACGGCCTGCTCGGACGGCTCAGGCCGCAGCGCCGGCAGCGTTTCCATCTGGCGGCCGATAGCGATAGAAGCCAAGCACGCGATGGCGCCACAGCGCGCCGCGGTACTCCTCAATCGTGGTGTCAATGCCGCGGGCGATATGCAGCATCCAGCCCGGGCAGACCACGAGGCCGATGTGGATCGGCTGGCCCGAGAGGCGAAGCAGCACGCCGTCGAGCGGTTGCTCCTCGCCGGCCGGCACCGGATCGTAGTCGCCGCGGAACGTGTCGATCTGCGCGCCGAGAGCCTTCATGTCGCAGCCTTTGGCCCAGAACAGGCCGTCATGGCTGGGCAGTGCGACGCCCATCTCCTCGCGCCAGACCAGGGTCACGAGGCCCCAGCAGTCGAGACCGGCGCGGGTGCGGCCGCCCTCCAGATAGGGGATGTTGCGATAGCGCTGCACCCACGTGGGGAAGCGAGGCGGCGCCATATCAGAACAGGCCCCTGAAGTTCTGCGGCGTGATGATGCCGGCGACCGGCTCGCTCAGCAGCGGCTCGAATTGCAGCTCGGCCGTGATCTCCATCGCGTTGTGCCGCACGTTGCGCATGAGCATGCCTGTGAATTCGAGCTCGATGGTGTCGGGATCGGAGGCCAAGACGGCCTGGATGGAGACGACGGGCGGGCCGCTGATGGAGCGCACGGCGCGGACGAGGCGGCGATCCACGTTGCTGATCGCGATGCTGGCGCCCTGCGGCTGGTCCTGGTCCTCGCCGGGGATGACGGCCCGGAACGGGTAGGGCTCGAAGGTGTGGCCGTTGCTCGCGACCGTCTCGTTGTTGTTGACGAAGCGGAGCACGCCGCCTTCCGGGATGTCGGGATGCTCAATGGTGAGCAGGCAGAGGAGGATCTCCTCGGTGTGCTCCGCGTGAAACGCCGCCGTTGCGGTCGCGGACAGCTCCCGGCTCATGGCACGCTCTCAAGGCTCATGGAGACCCGCACATACTCGCCGCCGAACGCGGCATAGGTCGGGTGCGGCTTCTTGAAGATGAAGTTCATCGGCGTGCGTTTGAGTGGATGAACCCACTCGAAGGGCAGCGAGCCGCGGGCCAACGTGCTCTCGAAGAAGGTCTCGAAGGTGTCGAGCTGCTCCATGTCCATCTCGATCTGGCACTGGATGCGCACGACGCGGGCCGTGAAGCGGGGCCTGATCTGCGTGTGGCCCGTCTCCATCTCGTGCTCGACGGTCCCGGGCACGGGGGTTTCCTGGTAGCCCTGCTCGATGACGTATTCCGGCAGGGTGGAGGGCCAAACCGCGTAAGACATCAGCGCCTCGTGGTGGTGCGGCGAATGCCGAAGTGCGTGTCGAGCGCTTGGTCGTAGTCACCGTTGGCGAAGCCGCGCCGCAGCTCGTCGCGGATAACCATGCGGACCTGCTGCCGGCCATCGACCGAGCGGCTCTGCTGGATCTCGACCGGCGCCGCGCCGGCCGAGCTGCGCTGATCGATCACGATGACCTCGACGCCCTTTCCGCTGCCGCCCATGCCGCTCGCCTCGACGCCGAGGCGACCAGTCGGGCCGCGCCGCAGCGGGAGGATGCCCTCCTCCCCGGCTTCGCCCATGAGGCCGGTGCCGCCGTTCGCCATCGGGAAGAGCGTGGGATGCGTGACGATCGCACCGTTGCGGAAGGGCACCACGTTTCCGCCGAGGAAGACATTGCCGTTCGCGCTCGGAAGCGGGATGCCTCCGGTGTTGCCGAAGCCGCCAGCGAAGTAGCCAGACGGGCCGGCAGCCGGAGAGCCACCAAACAGGCTCGGCAGGATCGACGAAACGAGCTTGTCGCCGAACGACATCGTGGCCTGCTTCAGCGGGTTGAACACCACCGCGGCCATGATCTCGGACGCCACCTTGCGCGCCAGGTTGCCGATGATCTCGAGCGTGCGCTGCCCGCTGATCCGGCCCGTCTCGAAGGCCTGGTTGAAGGCATCCGACAGCGCCTCCTGGATGCCCTCGGCCGCCACCTCGTAGATGCGGCGCAGCTCCGCCGCCTCGCGCTGCCGCTCCGTCAGCTTCTCGTTCGCCCGGGCAATCTGCTCCGTGAGCCTGATCTGCTCCTGCGCTTCCTGGCTCGTGAGGTCGACGCCGAGGCGGCGCAGCTCCATTTCCTTCGCGAGCAGCGCGCTCTGCACGCTCTGCTCCGTGCTGACCACGTCCACGATCTTGAGCTGCCGCTGCGCCATCTCAAGCTGCTGGCGCATCTCCTGCGACTGCTCCTTGAGCGTCCTCGTCTGCTGCAGGCCGGCCTCGGTCCGCATGCGCGTCGCGGTGGCGAAGGCCTGATCCGGCGCCATGCCCTGCGTCGCCTCGCGGATGCGATCGGACAGCTCGAACTCGCGACGCCGTGCCGGGTTGCCCACGGTGTCGAGGAGGTAGAGCTCGCGCTCGATGCTGCGGTCGAGGCCCTTGATCGTCTGGGCGGCGGCGAGCTCCTTTTGCGCGGCCGTGCTGGCGCGGAGCGCCCGCTCATAGGTTTCGACCGCAGCGATCACGTCGTCATTCAGGAAGGAGCCGAAGTTCTTGAACTGGAACTCCAGAACTTGGTTCTGGAGCGCCGCCTCTTCTTCGGCCTCGATGCTGAGGCGGACCGCCTCGGCGAGGCGGCGCGTCGCCTCGGTCTGCTCGTTGAGGCCGAGCACCTGATCCGCAGCCTTGCCGGCGCGCTGGCGCAGGATCTCCCGCTCGATCGGGGCGAGACCGGGGAAGGAGCCGGTCTCCTTCTCGACCTGCCGGGCGAGCGTTTGGATCTCGTTGTAGATGCCGGTGTCGGCGGCACGGCGCGAGCGCTCCACGCCAGAGGCGAAGTCGTCGTTGGCGGCCCGCAGCTTCTCGATCGAGGTGCCAGCGTTTCGCGCCTCGATGTTTAGCAGGCGGAGTGCGAGCTGAAGGTCGTTCAACTGCTCCGTATAGTCCTTGCTGCCGATGATGCCGTAGCGCTGCCGCGCATTCAGGGCCTCGATCGCCCTTCAACCGACTTGGTCTTCTCCTCGATGCCCTTGAGCTTCTCAACGCGGTCGTTGATGTCG
>JBFWQN010000424.1:0-5100 GCA_050249405.1 Hyphomicrobiaceae bacterium
AGATCGCGATGATCGCGCCGTTGAGCGATGGCCGCGTGAAGTATCAGAGCAAGGACGTGCCGCAGACTGTCGACCAGTATTCGAGGGACGTGACCGCCTTCCTCGTCTGGGCCGCCGATCCTCGACTCGAGGAGCGCAAGGGGATGGGCTGGATGGTGATGCTCTATCTGCTCGTCACCGCGGTGCTGCTCTACTTCGCCAAGCGCAAGCTCTGGTCGAGCGTGCACTGAGGCGTTCTGCACGCACGGCGGCCACGGCCGCACGAGTTGCAAGGGCCCCGCAAGGGGCCCTATTCGTTCGTGAGGCAGCGGCGAAAGCTGGTGGAATCGACTGACCCGCTGCCCGATGGTCAGGCGGCTTGCCGTGCGCCCTTCCGTGGGCGCCGCTCTCCCGCCCCTGCCGGCCCTTCCGTTCCGCCATCGAAGAGGCGCTCGCCGCGCAGCGACGCCCGCGAGGCGAACTCGGCACGGACGTGGCGGGCCAGCTCCTCCGCAAGCTCGCTGGCGCCGGCGGGAGGCAGCCGCAGGTTGAGCGCGAACGTGGGCAGCGGCGGCAGCCCGATGTCGCCCGAAAGCACCTCGAGCTGGGCCGGAACCGTCTCGCGCAACAGCGCTGCGACGCTGATCCCGGCAGCGACGGTGGCATTGACGGCGTCCTGGTTGGCCACCTCGAGCACCACGCGCCAGTCGATGCCGGCCCGCCGCAAGGCGTCCAGCAAGACGGGCCGAAAGCGGCAGCTCCGGCCACCGATGGCGATGGGGAGCGGCGTGCGGCGATGGGCACTGCCACCCGCTGCCGCTACCCACACGAGGTCGTCGCGGGCCAAGGTCTCGGCATGGCGCTCACCCGTCTCGAGGTCGGTGGTGAGGGCGAGGTCGACCTTGCCGCGCTCGAGATCCTCGGTGAGCTCCTGCGAGTTCGATGCCACGAGACTGACCCTCACCCCCGGCCACTTGGCATTGAACCGGCGCAGGATGGGAGCCGCATAGGTAACGATCAGGTCGACCGGCAGCCCGAGCCGGACCTCGCCCTCGAAGCTCGGCGTCGTCATCGCCTCGACCGCCTCGTCGTTGAGGGCGACCAGCCGCTGCGCGAGACCGATCAGCTGCTCGCCGGCGGGCGCCAGCGCGAGCCGCTTGTGGCCGCGCTCGAAGAGTGGCTGGCCGAGCATCTCCTCGAGCCGCTTGATCTGCAGGCTGACCGCAGCCTGTGTCCGGTTCAGGAGGCGCGCTGCGCCGGTGACGCTGCCGGTCTCCACGACGGCAAGGAATGCTCGCAGGATGGTGAGATCGAGATCGCGCCGCATCGCCCTGATCCATGACATGTTGTTATGGATACGATTAACATCATTCGATTTCATTATGCAATGAGCCGGGGTACCTCAGAGCTGGCGATCCGCAGAGATCGCTATTGAAACTGAAAAACGAGCTTGATCATGGTTCCTCACATCACTCGCGGCTCCGTTCCGACTGTTCGGCCGTCGCCATCCACGCTTTCGCTCACCTCTTGCGTGCTCCGCCTTTGCCGGCTCATCGAGGCAGCGCTGAGAATCTCGCGCGAGAGACGCGATCTGGCCTCGCTCGACGAGCGCATGCTGAAGGACATCGGCCTCTCGCGCAGCCTTGCGGAGCGGGAGGTGACCCGCGACTTCCTCGACGTCCCCGAGTGGCGAATTCGCAATCGCTGACCATCGCCGTGGCCCGCTTGCTAGCGCCGCGAGGAGCCTGCGGCGGCACGTCGTTATCTCCAGTCACTCGCGGCTCTTCCGCCGAGCCCGCGGCCCGCACATAGTGCGCGCCCCGGGAGGCGGAGCCGGCCATGCGTGCTCCATCTCCACATCGGCTCTGCTGGACGACCAGTCGAATCGGCGGAGAGCGGAGCACAAGGCGAGTGAGGAGACACGCGACGATGGCAGCGAAGGATCAGGTGAAGGCACTTCTCTTCGACGTGTTCGGCACGGTCGTCGACTGGCGGCAGAGCACGATCCGCGAGCTCACCGCCTTCGGCAACGGGAAGGGATTGTCCGTCGACTGGACGCGGTTCGCCGACGACTGGCGGGGGCTCTATCAGCCCGCCATGGAGGAGGTGAGAACCGGGCGGCGCAGCTGGACCATTCTCGACGACCTGCATCGCGAGAGCCTGAAAACGCTGCTCGAGCGCAACGGCGTCCGCGACCTCGCCGGTCACGAGATCGAGCATCTGACGCGCATCTGGCATCGCCTCGACCCTTGGCCCGATGCCGTCGAGGGCCTCCTGCGGCTGAAGCGCCGCTTCATCATCGGCACGCTGTCCAACGGCAACGTCGGGCTGCTCACGCGGATGGCGAAGCGCGCCGCACTCCCCTGGGACGTCATTCTCGGCGCCGAGACGGCACGCGCCTACAAGCCGATGCCCGAGTGCTATCTGCGCAACGCGGCCCTGCTCAACCTGGAGCCGAGCGAGGTCATGCTGGTTGCCGCGCACAACGACGACCTCGGCGCGGCGGCGAGCGTCGGCTACCGGACGGCCTTCGTGCTGCGCCCCACCGAGTACGGCCCCGGCCAGAAGAAAGATGTCGCCGCCACGCGCGACTGGGACGTCGTCACGGATAGCTTCCTCGGAGTTGCCGACGCGATGGGCTGCCCGCGGCGCTGAAGCCCGCCCGGGACGTGGAAAAGCCCCGGCAGATCGCTCTGCCGGGGCCCTCAGATGCGCTTGTCCCGCAGGATTGCGCTCAGCGCCTCACTTCTTCACGGACGGGACCACCGCGGTCGGGGCAGGCGCCTTGACGGCTTCGGCCGGCTTCGCAGAGACGGGAGCCGCGGCGGGCTTGCCGGTCGTGCCCTTGGCCGCGTCGGGCTGCTTGTCGGCGCCTGCGGCCGGCGCGGCGGTCTTTTGCGCCTCGGCCGGCTTGCCGGGCGCGGCAGGCTTCGTCGCCGTGGTGCCGGCCGTGGTCGCCGGCTTGGCGGCATCGGCCGGCTTGGTCGCTGAAACGGCCGGGGTTGTCGCCGGCTTGCTGGCGACCGGCGCAGGCTGGGCGGGTGCGACGGGCGTCTTGGCATCCTGAGCGAGCGCCGGCACGGCCAGCGCAACGGAGAGCGCGACAGCGGCGATCAGCTTGGTCGTCATTTGTTTCAAGTCCCTGGTTTACGCTGCGACTTGGCGCCTCGCAGCCGGCGTGACGCGTTTATGCGTCCGGCCGGTTGAACCAGGGGTGAAGCCGACGTTCAGACGGCGTTCACTTGCGCAATCAAACCTCGATCTCGCCCTCGGAGACGCGCACCGCGTGCCCGCCGATGCGCACGGTCTGGAGCCGCCCGTCGTTCATGACGAGCGAGAGATGGATGAGGCTCGGCCGCCCCATCTCGAAGCCCTGCTCGATGGTGTAGCGGTGCTCGCCACCCGGCGGCTCGTCGAAGCGGGCGACGGCGGCGGCAAAAGCGGCCGCTGCCGAGCCTGTCGCCGGATCCTCGGTCACCCCTACGCTCGGCGCGAACATGCGGGCATGGAACTGGCTCGTCGTATGCAGCGTCTCGCGGCAGTAGAGATAGGCCTTGCCGTCGCCGAAGCCCTGCTGCCAGCGGCTTGCAACTACGCGCGCACGGCCGATCGCCGCCAGGCTGCGCACGGGCACGAAGTTGAACGGCACGCCTGCCGAGCAGCTCGATGGCCGGTGGTTCTCGAAGCCGATCTCGCTCGGGATGAGACCGACTGCAGCAGCGATATCCTCGAGCGCCGGCACGCTGCCGTGCTCGGCGGGAAGCCGAGGAGCATCGAACTCGGCAAATGGCGCCTCGCCATCGCGCAGGCGAACGCCGACACGCACGATGCCGATCTCCTCCTCGAGCGCGATCAGTGCCGAGCGGCTGCCGCCGAGGCTCGCCGCACGCAGTTGCGCGAGCAGGATGCCTGTGCCGACGGTGGGATGGCCGGCGAACGGCAGCTCGGCCATCGGTGTGAATATGCGAATCCGGGCTGAATGTGCGCCGTTGGCCGGTTTCAGCACGAACACCGTCTCGGACAGATTGAACTCGCGTGCCACGGCCTGCATCGCCTTGCCGTCCAGCGCATCGGCATCGTGCACGACGGCAAGGGGATTGCCTCCGAAACGCGAGGTCGTGAACACGTCGAGTGTGTGAAACTTCAGGCGCATCTGGCGTTTCCGGTTGGGCAGCTGGCGCGGACAATGCCGGATTTCACCGTCCGTTCCAAGACGCAACAGGGCATCACTCGCCCGCGAGCACACGGGCAACGAGAAAAGACGCGTGTGGCAGCGCGTCCTGTCCGGCCAGATCGTCGGCGGTGCGCGCCACGACGAGGCCCGACAGCTCTCCGTCGCCCCGGCTGCGGGCCGCTTGCGTCATGGCCGTGACGAGCTTTTCCGAGGAGAGCGGCGACCTGTACTCGACGGCAAAGCAGCAATATCGGCCGTGGCGCACGACGATGGCGCCTGGAGACCGTTGCAGGGCCGTCGTGTCGATGCCGGTCTCCTCGCACAGCTCGCGCGACACCGCCGCGGCAAGATCGATCGTGCCGCTGGGCGAAACGTCGCGGGCGTCGAGAAAGCCGCCCGGCAGGAACAGCCGGCCTGCGCTGAGCGTGCCGGCTGCCGCCCGTCCGAGCACGACGTGCCCCTCGGCGGAGCGCACGACGGCCGAGGCGAACGCGTCGAGGATGCCCGGGTCGTCGGCCATGCCGTCCCGCCAGTAGAGGAAGGCAGAGAAGCGCTCGAGGCTGAGCGTGGCATGGAGACCGCTCGCTATCTGGTCCAGCGCGCGCAGCACGTGCACCTCCCCGTCGTAGAAAGCCGGGTTCTCCGCCACCCGCCGCGACCAGTGGCGGGCGATCTGCGCGGCATGGATGCGGGCGAAGGGCCACGGCTCGCGTGTCGTGTCGAGGACGAGGCGGCTCGTGCGGGTGAAGCTCGGCTCCATAGGCGGATCTCCAATCTGTCACGGCTTGTTGGGCTACCGACGGGCGTGCTATGGCGCCCCCCAACCGTGACCGTTGGGATCCCGATCATGAATGCCTCGACCACTCCGAGCAGCGTAGCGCACGCCTTCTTCACGGCGACGCTCGCCGAAAGCGACCCGGAGCTCGCGGGCACCATCGAGCGGGAGC
>JBFWQN010000425.1:0-5093 GCA_050249405.1 Hyphomicrobiaceae bacterium
CCGCGAGCGGGGCGAGGTCGGCGACCAGCGCGCCGGAGAGCGAGAGGCCCAGCAGCGCGGAGCGGCCGGCGAGCGGGGCGAGGTCGGCGACCAGCGTGCCGGAGAGCGAGAGTACCCGCAGCGCGGTGAGGCCGGCGAGCGGGGCGAGGTCGGCGACCTGGGTGCCGGTGAGCGAGAGGTCCCGCAGGGCGGTGAGGCCGGCGAGCGGGGCGAGGTCGGCGACCCGGGTGTGGTCGAGCCAGAGGCGCTGCAGGGCGGTGAGGCCGGCGAGCGGGGCGAGGTCGGCGACCCGGGTGTCGTCGAGCGAGAGGCGCTGCAGGGCGGTGAGGCGGGCGATCGACGGCGGCAGACGCTCTAGCAAACGTAATTGAACACTCAATTCCGTCGCATGGCTGGCCTGCGCCTTGGCGATAAGTCGCTCTGCCTCGGCGTAGGCCTTCTCGGGCGTGTCGAACCGATCCCCCTCGCCCAATCGTGCCCGCGCCGCCACCTTTCCCGGCTTGGCCCCGCCGGTCGCTCCACCCTTCCGCCCCTTACCCCCCGCCGCCTTCGCCATCGCCCGCCCCGCAATCCCTTCGTCAAATCATCAGCCCACCATGCCACGCGTCGCGTGGCGGCGGAACCACAGGCGGCGGCGATTGGCTGAGGTGAGGCCGGCCGGCCGTTGCTCGCTGTGCTCGTCTGGGGAACAATCGGCCCGTCATGTCCGCCGTGAGCGGCAAAGTCTGGAGACTGGCCATGAAAGCCGCAGGCATCCGCCTCACGACGCTCGCGCTGGGCGGCGCGCTGGCCCTCGCCGCTCTCCTGTCGCCGGGAGATGCGGCGGCGCAGTCGGCTGGCCTCTCACAACGCGATTGCCAAACCGTGCGCACCTGCAACTTCTCGCGCTACGGCGCGGTGCGCGGCTGCCTCTCGTCCTATACGTGCCGCACCTGCCGCGCCGTGCGCTCGCGCTGCAACCTCGCAGGGCTGCGCTATTGCGAGCGTGTGGTGTGCGGCTGGGGCGGGTAGGCGCCGAGAGACGCCGTGGTCGCGCGCGGGGCGCGCGAGCGGGGCTAGCCCCGCGCCCCATCGGCGGGACACCCGCCGAGCCACCCGTTTTTTGTCACATCGCGGTCATGCCGCCGTCGACGAACAGCATCGAGCCCGTCACGTAGGACGCCTCGTCCGAGGCCAGGAACAGGATGCAGTTCGAGACCTCCTCCGAGGTGCCCGGGCGCCGCAGCATGGTGCGGATCGCCGCGTCGTCGTTGTACTGCTGGACGGTCTGGCCGGCCGTCGCGATGCGCTTGGCATGGAACGGCGTGAAGATCGGTCCGGGGCACACGGCGTTGGCGCGGATGCCCTCGGGCGAGTGATCCATCGCGAGGCCGCGCGTCAGGCCCGCGACTGCCGCCTTCGCCGTGTCGTACTGGATGGTGTTGCCGCCCGCCGTGATCGAGCGCACCGAGGCGATGTTCACGATCGAGCCCTTGCCCGCCTTGCGCATCAGCGGCACGGCCGCCTTCGCGCACCAGACGTAGCTCATCAGGTTGACGCCGAGCAGCGTCTGCCAGCTCTCCGCGCTCGCCTTGTCGACCGTCTGGTACATGCGGATGCCGGCATTGTTGACCAGGATGTCGAGGCCCCCGAAGCGGCGCGCCGTATCCTCGACGAAGCCCACGGCCGCCGCCTCGCTCGACACGTCCGCCTGGGTGAAGACGGCCTCGCCGCCCGCCGCCTTGATGGCGGCCTCGATCTGCCGTCCCCGCTCGCCGTCCCGGTCGGCAAAGCCGACCTTGGCGCCTTCCGCGACGAAGCGGCGGACCGCCGCCTCGCCGATCCCCGATGCGCCGCCGGTGATGGCCGCGACCTTGCCCTGCAGTCTGCCCATTGTGAGCTGCCCTTCCGTTCCTGTCCGATCTCAGCGCGTCTTGGGGAGGACGAAGCCCGCCCCCTTCTCGACCATGGTGACGAGCTCCGTGATGTCCTTCTCGGCCATGCCGGCGTGCATGGCGTGCTTGAACATCAGCCGCGCCACCTGGCACACCCACATCGGCACGCCGAGCCGGTCGCCCTGCTCGATGGCGAGGTCGACGTCCTTGGCGAGGATGTGCATCGGCGCGCCGTAGTCGAAGGCGCGGTTGAGCACGGAGCGGGGGATCTTGTCCTGCGTGGCGCTGTTCCGGCCGCTGCCACGGTTGATCGCCTCGGTCATCACCTCGGGATCGAGGCCGCCCTTGGCACCCATGACGTAGGCCTCGAGGCTGGCAGCGAGCGACACGGCCGAGAGGATGTTGTTGGTGAGCTTCAGCACCTGCGCCAAGCCGGGCTTGTTGCCGGCGACCGTGACCGGGCCCCAGCGCGAGATGAGCGGGCGAACCTGCTCCACCAGCTCGGGCGCTCCCGACACCATCACCGACAGCGTGCCGGCGCGCGCGCCCGGCGGACCGCCGCTGATGGGACAGTCGACGAGGGCGATGCCTTTGGCAGCGAGGCCCTTCTCGAGCTCCTCGACCAGCGGCACGCCGACCGTGCAGGTGTTGACGACCAGCCTCGTAGCCGAGCCGTGCACGACGCCGTTGGGCCCGAGCACCACGTCGCGCAGGCTGTCGAGGGTCGGCAGCGAGACGAACGCCGTGTGGCAGCGGTCGGCGACCTCGCGGGGCGATGCGGCCGGGCGAGCCTGCTTCTCGATCAGCGGCTTCAGGGCGGCCTCGCGCACGTCGTGCACGACCAGCTCCTCGCCCGTCCCGATGAGCTTATCGGCCATGGGCAGACCCATGTTGCCGATGCCGATGAACCCGATGGCCATGCCGTCCTCCTGAAGCCTCATGCTTCGCGAAGGCTAGCGACTTGGGATGGCCGGCAGCAAGGATTTGCTGAGGGGCGGTCCTCCGGGCGGGGACTATGCCGCCGCGGCGCGGCAGGCGGCAAAGCGCACAAGCTCGGGCGAATGGCGGGTCGCCTCGCGCAGGATGTAGGCGAGAAGGCCGCGCTCGTTGGCATCGGCCGGATCACCGTCGGCAAGCCGCTCCATGAGCCAGCCGTCGTTCGCCTCCTCGATCACCTCGTTGGTGACGATCTCCAGGCGCTGGCGCTCGAGGCGGGCGAGCGCCCTCTCCTCGGGTGTCAGCACCGAGGCCGAGCGCCAGACGCGCGGCGCGACATGGATGCGCTCTCCCGATCGGCCCGAGGTGTGACTCGCAAGACCATGCTCGTGCCCGAGGATCATGGCGACGAGCTCCGGCGTGTCGACGCCCGAGGTCGCCGAGGCAGCCAGATCTCGCCTCGGCGCCACCGCATGGCCCATCGCCGCGAGGACAGCGGCACCGATGGTGGTGATGAAGAGGGCGCTCCAGGCCGGCGAGCTGGCGCCGGGAGCGATGGCGCGGTTGATCGAGAGCAGGACGTCCGCCTCGGCCCGCGTCAGCGCCAAGCTGGTCTCGCCCCCGAAGGCCGCCACGATGCGCGCGGCAAGACCCACGTCGTCCTGGGTAAGGCAGCCTGCTCCGATGTCGCGACCCGCCCGCAGCGGCCCAGCCGCGCTCTCCACGGCATGCCGAATCTGCTCGAGCCCGAAGGCGGCGAGGCTCGGCGGTGTCCAGCGGGCCGTCTCGAGCACATGCACCAGCAGGGCAAGCTCGCTCGTCGTCTCGATGCGCCCGAACGTGCTCACCCGGTCGATCAGCCAGCGTGCATTCTCGGCGACGACGTAGCCCTCCGGGCGCGCCTGATGGACGATGTAGTCGGTGATCGCCTCGACCAGGAACGGGCCCCACGCGGGGTGCTGGATCGGCGTTGCCGCATGGAGCGAGAACAAGCCTTCGGCGTCCTCGGCCGTGATGCCGTCGGCAGCCTCGCAGGCTGCCCGTAGGCGCGTAACGTCAGCTTCGCGGATGTTGCCGCGCTGGCGTATCTCGTCTGCACATATGGACGTCAGCAAGCTCATCGCCACCCACTCCACTCGGCCTGGCAGAGGGGAAGCTAGGTGGGCATGGTTACCAAGTCGCTAAACTCTGCCTGCGGATCGGACAGCCTGTGGCAGCAAGGCGACCATGGCGCGTCGATCAACTCAGAATGCATAGCCGAAATGCGCGATCTCGGGCGCGTACCAGGCGCCGATCAGAGCCCGGGTGTCGTCGCCGTAGTAGTCGCGATAGCTGCCTGTGCGGGTGCGGGAGACGTTCTCGCGCGGCAGCTCGACCCGGCCTGCCAGACCGATCTCCGCCAGGACCCGCGCGAAGTCCTGCTCGAGGGCCTCGTAGCGGCCGACGAAATCGAGGCTGATGCGCCCCTCCTCCGTGTAAAGGCTCCAGTTCTCGACGAACGCCCGGCGCCGGTCGCGATTGAAAGCCTCGAAAGAGGGCTTTGCCGACGCCTCCTTCGACTTGGTCTTGTAGTGATACCAGGAGACTTGTCGGTCCCAGGGATTTCGCTCGAAGCTGAACTTGAAGTAGCGCCGCCACACATCCTCGCCGGCGTAGGTGCGGATGCGCCACGCGGGCATGTGCTCGTAATAGCCGACCGAGGGGTGGTAGTGCCGTTCCGGGCGGCCCAGCAGCGTCTTCCAGAGCGGCCGGGCGGGCTTGGCCGGATGCTCGATGCGATAATTCTGCGCCGGCTTCTGCCGGACACCTCGCAGCTGCTCGCTCGCCTCGGTGATCACATCGTCCGGGCCGCAGACGGCCGAGAGCGCCGCCTCGATGGAGGTCGAGCCGGTCTTGTAGGTCTTCACGTAGATGAATTTGTGCGTGTGACTGAGGATCATGCGGGAGGCTCCCTCCAGCACCATCTGCCACACCCCGACGACTGCCAACAAGCGCGCCTGCTGTCACGCCGGGTCGCCCCGGGGCGACATGCGGGGCTGTCGCCCGCCTCGGCTCCGACGATGTGGGAAAACGCGCCAGCTCGCCGTTGGAATGGCCGCGATTATGCTCAAGGGGCGCCATTCAAAATGCAAAAAATAACGCCATGGCTTATCAGAAAGCTTCTTGACGTGGGCGTCCGACTTCGCTGATGATACCCGTGTTGCTGCAGCAATCTTTGGAATAGATGTCCTTTGGAGTGCGTATCGAAATGTCCAAGCCGATGATCAAGACGGCCACCGATGC
>JBFWQN010000426.1:0-5086 GCA_050249405.1 Hyphomicrobiaceae bacterium
GAGGTACTCCTGCTCGGTAGCGCGATTTGGTCGCCTGAGTGCAACGCTCATGACTGCGCCTCCGCTGCCCGCGCCGCACCTCACGCCTTCTTTGCAAGTGCACTCTGTGGATTGAGATTGCCGATGCGGCCCGACTCGGTGCCGGCCTTCTCGTCGATAATGGCGTTGATCAGCGTCGGCTGGCGGCTATCGATCGCCGCGTTGACGGCGCGCGCCAGCTCGTCGGGTGACGTGACGCGCACGCCGTTGCCGTGGAAGGCCTTGGCCATCAGCTCGTAGTGGGAATCCTTCGTGAAGGTGGTCCACGCCGGATCGCTGCCGCCAGTATTGACGTCGGTGCCGCGATAGATGCCGTTGTTGTTGAAAACGACGACGCAGACCGGCAGCTTGTACCGGCAGATGGTTTCCATCTCCATTCCGGAGAAGCCAAAGGCGCTGTCGCCGCAAACCGTGAGAACCTGTTTTCCCGTTTCGATGGCGGCGGCGACCGAATAGCCCATTCCGATCCCCATGACGCCCCAGGTGCCGACGTCCAGGCGTTTGCGCGGCTGGTAGATGTCGATGATCGAGCGGGCGAAATCGAGGGTGTTGGCGCCCTCGTTGACGAGGATGGTGTCGGGGCGCTCCTTGATGATGTTGCGGAGTGCGCCCAGGGCGCCGTGGTAGTCCATGGGGTTGTTGTTGTTCTTCAGGCGAGGCGCCATCTTGGCGACATTGTCGTCGACCTTCGCCCGGATGCTGCCCGACCACTGCGCAGGCTTCGTCCAGTCGCCGCCAATTCCGGACAGCAGCGCCGAGACCGCGGAGGCGATGTCGCCGACGATCGGAGCATCGATCTTGATGTTGCTGTCCATCTCCATCGGCGAGATGTCGATGTGGATGAATTTCTGCGTGCCTGGCGCCCCCCACGTCTTGCCCTTGCCGTGGGAAAGAAGCCAATTGAGGCGGGCGCCGATCAACATGACGACGTCCGCTTCCTTCAGGACCAGTGAACGGGCGGCGCCCGCCGACAGCGGATGCGTGTCGGGCAGCAGCCCCTTTGCCATGCTCATCGGGAGATACGGGATGCCAGAGCGCTCGACGAGGCGGCGGATATCCTCGTCCGCCTGGGCGTAGGCCGCTCCCTTGCCGAGGATGATCAGCGGCTTCTTCGCGGATTTCAGGAGGTCGAGAGCGTGCGCGATCGCGTCCGGCGCCGGAATGTGGCGCGGCGCAGCGTCGGTGACCTTGATGAGCGACCTGGCGCCGGCGGCCGCGTCGATGGTCTGCGCGAACAGCTTGGCAGGGAGATCGAGGTAGACGCCGCCCGGCCGGCCCGAGCAGGCGGCGCGAATGGCGCGTGCGATGCCGGTGCCGATGTCCTGGGCGTGCAGCACGCGATAGGCGGCCTTCGCCACGGTCTTGGCAACGGCGAGCTGGTCCATCTCCTCGTAGTCGCCCTGCTGGAGGTCGACGACCTCGCGCTCGGACGAGCCGGAGATGAGAATCATCGGGAAGCAGTTGGTCGTGGCGTGGGCGAGAGCGGTCAGACCATTGAGAAAGCCTGGAGCGGAGACAGTGAGGCAAACGCCGGGGCGCTGTGTGAGGAAGCCCGCGATGCTCGCGGCGTAGCCCGCGTGCTGCTCGTGCCGGAAGGCGACGACGCGCATGCCCTTCGCCTGCGCGAGCCGGCCGAGGTCGGTCACCGGGATGCCCGGCACGCCGTAGATGTGATTGATGCCGTTTAGCTGCAGCGCGTCGATGACGAGATTGAAGCCGTCGGTCAGCGTCTGCTCTTGCACGTCGGAGGACATGATCGTTTCACTCCCGTTCGCCCGCTATGGGGCCGTTTTTCCCGATTTATGCGAAGGCGTTCTCATTCGAGGACGACGTGCTTCTCGACATGCTCGCGAAGGCGAAGCGTGTGCTCGCGCACGAGCCGTTCTGCCAAGTCCGAATCGCGCGCCGCAATCGCCGCGACGATGGCCGTGTGGTCGGCTATCGAGCGGCGCGCCCGGTCGGCCTCATAAATGGTGCGCTGCCGGATGCCGCGAACATGGAAGAACAAGCTGTCCGTGATGTCGCCGATGAGCGCGTTGCGGCCGAGCCCGACGATCGTCTGGTGAAACCGGATATTGGCGTCGGAATACTCGCCGGTCTTGGACGCGGCCTCGTCTCCGGAAAAACCAACCAATCCGCGCAGCGACTTCAACTCCTCGGCCGTCGCCTTTCCCGCAGCGAGCCGGGCCGCCATGCTCTCGAGCGCGGCCCACACCGTGATCATGTCGAGAATCTCGGCCTTCGTCTTGCGGACGATGAAGATGCCGCGCCGGGGCGCGATCCGCACGAGGCCTTCCTGCTCGAGCTGTGCGAGTGCCTCCCGCAACGGAGTCCGCGAGATTCCGAAGCGCAGCGACAGATCGCGCTCGTCCAACCTCAGCTCGGCGTTGGCCGCATAGACGTTCATGTCGAGGATCGCAGCCTTGAGAGCGCGGTATGCTCGCGCCTTGAGGCTCAAACTCTCCGCGATGGGCTCGATACGAAGGACGGTTTGAGGCATTGCCGCTCGGGTCTCTGGCCGCGGGGTCGGTCCGCGGCGTTCTTTGGCATCTGGCATGCCATACGCCAATCGCCGCTCGATCAGCAAGGCTTTTCGTTGTGGCACTGCAGCGTCGTGACGGGAATCGGCCGTGCGTGGCGGCTCGTGCCGGCGAGCACAGCTCTGCGTGTCGGCAGGGGCTAGGGTCTGCTCAGAGGCGGCAATGAGCCGTCGGCACTGCAAACGATGGAGTGGACTGATGAACGACACGATCGCTGCCCTGATCGACGAGCGCGCGGAAAACAACCAAATCCGGGGGCTCGCAACTGCTGAAATCGAAGAGGTTTCGGGAGGTGTCATTCCCCTCGTGCTCATCGCGGTTGCCGGCGGGGCGATCATGGGCATCGCGGGGGCGGCTGCGATCAATAAATTCGCGGAGTGGTGGGTCTACGATTGATCGGGGGCTTGGAGCGCCTCTGCAGCCGCAGCAAGCCGTGTGGGCAGGCTCGGGCTTGCCCACACTGGCTTTCTGGTCAGTATGCCGGCGATACTTCGCTTTGCACCGGAGACTGGCATGGACCTGAGGCTCGAAGGACGAACGGCGCTGGTGACGGGTGCGAGCGCCGGTATCGGCATCGGCATCGCAGTTTGTCTGGCGCGCGAGGGCGTAAGACTGGCGCTTGCCGGGCGCAATCGGGAGGCGCTCGCCGACGTCGCGGCCAAAGTGCGCGCGGCCGGGGCGCCGATGGCGGCCATCGTGATGGGCGACGTGGCGACCTCTGCCGGCTGCAAGGAGGTCGCGGACGGCGCCCTCGAAGCCTTGGGCGGCCGCGTCGATATCCTGGTCAACAACGCCGGCGGCTCGCGACCCCTCGGCCAGTCCGAGGAGACCGAAGCCTTCTGGGAGGAGGCCCATGCCCTCAATTTTGCCTCGGCCCGACGCGTAACGAAGCCTCTGCTCGCGCCCATGAAGGCTGCCGGCTTCGGCCGCATCGTGAACATCACGGGGGCCATCTTCGGCAAGGCGATCAATGGCGCAGGCCCGTCGAAGGCAGCTCTCCTCGCATGGTCGCGGGCGCAGTCGTTCGAGCTGGCGCCGCACGGCATCACTGTCAATTGCGTCGCGCCCGGCCGCATCAACTCGGTCCAAATCCTGGAGCGGCTGCATCCGACCGAGGCCTCGCGTGCGGCTTTCATTCTCGACAACATCCCGGCAGGGCGCTTCGGCGAGCCGGAGGAGCTAGGCGTGCTCGTCGCGTTCCTGGCATCTCCGGTCGCAGGCTACATCAGCGGAGCGCACATTCCGGTCGACGGAGCGAGCGTACGTATCGCGGTGTGAGGGTGGCATGTCTGCTGTCGTCAGCTTTCGCGCGGGACTGGCAGGGACAATGATCCTTGCAAGCGCGATCGCACCGGCGTCGACGGCACTGGCGCAGGCAGCTGCGACGCTGGCGTGTCGTCTCGAGGCCGGGCCGAGTCGAGCCGTCGCTGCTGTCATCGACGGCGATACTTTCCGGCTCGACGACGGCGTCGAAGTGCGCCTCGTCGGCACATTGGCCCCACGGCCCGGCGACTCCGGCGGAGAAATGCCCCGACATTCCTGGGCTCCCGCGGAAGCCGCGCGCGCTGGACTGACAGCGCTGATTGCCGGACGGAGCGTCGCGCTTGCCTTTGCAGAGGCTCGCACGGACAGGTACGGTCGCGTTCTCGCGCACGTCTTCACCAAGGACGAACAGGGTGGCGACGTGTGGGTGCAGGGCCGCCTGGTCGAGACGGGCATGACGCGCGCGATGGCGCTTCCCGATATGGCGGCCTGCATCGGAGAGCTTGTCTCGCGCGAGAAGCAGGCGCGCGTCGCCAACCTGGGCCTCTGGTCGCATGCAGCCTATCAGGTTCGCCCGGCAGACAGGCCGACCGAGCTCGCCCGTTACCGCCATAGCTATCAGCTCGTGCGCGGCGTGGTGGAGCGGGTACGGCAAACGCGAGGGTTGGCCATCGTCGAGCTGGCGAGCGGTGAACGGCCACCAGCACCGGAAGGGCGAGGCCAGCGCCACGCATTCAAGATCATCTGGAAGCGACGTATCGCCGAGACGGCCGGGCTCGTTGACATCAATAGTCTTACAGGTCGCAATGTGCTCGTTCGAGGATGGGTCGACGTGATGCACGGTCCCGAGATCGAGATTCTGACGGCTGGGCAGCTCGAGCGGGAGGACTGACGTGAAAACGCCCGGTGCAAGAGCACCGGGCGCTGCAAGCTCAGCGAAATGAGTCGAACTCGCCTGTTCAGGCGGCCTTGACCTCGCCTGCCTCGACTACGGGCTCGGCGTCGTCCGCTGCCCGTCGCCCGCGCGCACTCTTCGAAAGCACCTCGGTGATGCGCTGCATGGCCGTGCGCTCGTCGGAACGGTCGACGGCCGCAAGCTCGCGAGACATGCGATCGAGGGCTGCCTCGTAAAGCTGGCGCTCGGAGTACGACTGCTCGGGCTGGGCCTCGCTGCGATAGAGGTCGCGGACGACCTCGGCGATCGCAATGAGATCACCCGAGTTGATCTTCGCCTCGTACTCCTG
>JBFWQN010000427.1:0-5072 GCA_050249405.1 Hyphomicrobiaceae bacterium
GCTCGCGATAGGTCCCGCGCTCGGCATCAACGCGATGCTCCGCCTGAGGGCATTGACGCGGGGCGCCGCGTGACCCTTGCGGCATGCTCTGCTATGGTGCCCAAGGCGAGGAGCCTTGACGCATGACCGCCGCAGCCACGCACCCGCGCCGCATTCCGGCCCGCGAGCTCCTCACCCCCGAAGAGCTCGTCCGGGTGCGCACCCGCAACGAATGGAAAGGGCTCGCCCTCGTCGCGCACGCCTGGACGGTGATCCTCGGCTCGGTCGCGCTCGTCGCGTGGTGGCCCAATCCGCTCACCTACCTGCTCGCGGTCGCCCTGATCGGCTCGCGCCAGCTCGGCCTCGCCATTCTCATGCACGACGGCGCGCACGGCTGCCTGTCGAAAGACGAGCGGCGCAACATGATCCTCAGTCAGTGGCTGTGTGCCTGGCCTATCCTCGCCGATACCCGCGCCTACCGTCGCTATCACCTCGCGCACCACGCCCATACGCAGCAGGAGGACGATCCCGACCTCGTGCTCTCGGCGCCCTTCCCGATCACGTGGGCGAGCTACCGGCGCAAGCTCTGGCGCGACCTCACCGGCCAGACCGGCTTCCAGCAGCGCAAGGCCCAGGTCTTGAATGCCCTTGGCGATCCGTCGTGGCCGCTGCCGCAGCGGCTCAGGCACTATTGGGAGCGGCTCGGGCCGCAGACGGTGGCCAACGTGGTGCTCGCGTCGGGCTTCGCGCTCGCGGGCGTGTGGTGGGCCTGGCCGCTGCTCTGGGTGGTGCCGCTGCTCACCTGGATGATGGTCATCACGCGCATCCGCAACATCGCGGAGCATGCCGTGGTGCCGGACAGCAGCGATCCGTTGCGCAACACGCGAACGACACGGGCGAGCCTCCTGGAGCGCGCGCTGGTCGCGCCCTACTACGTCAACTATCACCTCGAGCACCACCTGCTCTTCTATGTGCCCTGCTACAATCTTCCCGAGGTGCACCGCATTCTGATGCGGGGCCAGCTTGCGGCGCGCATGGAGGTGCAGCCGGGCTATCTGACGGTGATGAGGCTCGCCACCTCGCGGCCGGCCGGCGAGGATCGTCCGGGTGACATCGTGAGCAACGCGCGGCGGCTGAAGAGTGGCACACGCGTCGGCAAGGATCAGGCCTCGGCCGGCTTCTGACGGCTCAGGTCTCGTTCCCGTCCAGCCCATCCGAGCCGATATCGAGATCGGCCAGGCAGATCGCCAGCTCCGGCACGCGAGCCGGAACGATCGTCTCGGACGCGGCGTGCGAGGTGACCGCACGGTAGCCGTGGGGCGCCGGATCGCGATGCACGCGCGTCTCCAGCGTGACGGCGTTCACGACCCAGTATTCGGCCACGCCCAGAGCCGCATAGGTCTCGGCCTTGAGGCCGTGGTCGTACTGAAGGCTCGACATGGCGATCTCGACGAGCAATGCCACATCATCGGGTGGGACGAGCGGCAGATTGCGCTGTGCCGCCGCCACGAGAATGTCGGGCTCGAGATAGACGTCGCCGCTCGGTCGCCAGCCCAGCTCGACGCGAAGGCGCATGCGTGCTGGACGTCGCTCGTTGAATTTGTCCGCGATCTCGCCACGCACGATCTCGTGCCTGATCCCTTTCGGCGGCATGGCGAACAGCTCCCCCCCGATCAGCTCGACGTGCTCGTGCTCGCCGAAGAAGCCGAGATGGCCCAGGCGGTCGAGCTCGGCCAGCGTCCACTTGCGTCGGGCGGGGGCTTTGACGATCTCGTTCATGGCGGCAGTCTAGCAGAGCAGGCCGCACGCAAGAACCACCCGACACCGGCATCATGAAATGGTGGCGTGCCTGTCAACCGTGGTCTTGGGAGCGAACGGTCTTGCCCGTTCAACGCTCCGGCAGCGGCGGCAGGCCCTTCCTCTCGCGCATCAGGTTGACGAAGCGCGTGAACAGATAATGGCTGTCCTCCGGTCCCGGCGATGCCTCGGGGTGGTACTGCACCGAGAACACCGGCTGGCCCTTCAAGCGCAGGCCGCAGTTCGAGCCGTCGAAAAGCGAGACGTGCGTCTCCTCGACGCCGGCCGGCAGCGTGGCACGATCCACGGCGAAACCGTGGTTCATCGAGGTGATCTCGACCTTGGCGGTGGTGAAGTCCTTCACCGGATGGTTGGCGCCATGATGGCCTTGCGGCATCTTCACGGTGCGGGCGCCGAGGGCGAGGCCCAGCATCTGGTGACCGAGGCAGATGCCGAAGGTCGGCAGCCCCGAGGCGATGAGCTTCCTGATCTCGGGCACCGCGTACTCGCCTGTCGCAGCCGGGTCGCCGGGGCCGTTCGACAGGAAGATGCCATCTGGCTTGCGCGCCAGGATATCCTCGGCCTTGGTCGTCGCCGGGACGACGGTCACCCGGCAGCCGGCGGTGGCGAGGCAGCGCAGGATGTTGCGCTTGAGACCGTAGTCGACGGCGACCACCTCGAGATCGGGGGCCGTCTGGCGCGTGTAGCCCTTGCCCCAGGCCCATCGCATCTCGTCCCAGGTGTAGCTTTGTCCGCTGGTCACCTCGGGGACGAGATCGAGCCCCAGGAGCCCCGGCCACGCCTTCGCCTCGGCCCGAAGTCGATCGAGATCGAATATGCCAGACGGCTCGTGCGCGATGACGCCGTTCGGCATTCCCTGCTCGCGGATGAGCGCCGTCAGCGCCCGCGTGTCGACGCCTGCGATGGCGATGATGCCCCGTGCCTTCAGCCAATTGTCGAGGTGGCTGTCGGCCCGCCAGCTGGATGGATCGCCGACGCCCGCGCGCAGCACGGCGCCCCGCACGCCCGAGCGTGCGGCGAGGTTCGAGGTCTCGGTGTCCTCGGCGTTGGTGCCGACGTTGCCGATGTGCGGGAACGTGAAGACGATGATCTGCCCGGCGTACGATGGATCGGTAAGGATCTCCTGGTAGCCGGTGATGGCCGTGTTGAAGCACACCTCGCCGACGGCCGAGCCCGTGGCGCCGAGTCCCGTGCCACGCACGACGGAGCCGTCGGCGAGGACGAGGCGGGCGGTCGACGGTGCCTCGGCCCAGGCCGAGGCAGCTTGCTCTTTCGCATCGGGCATGGATCTGCTCCAAGCGGGGCCGGGACCGCGCCGAGGGGTTCGAATTCGGGCGCGGAACCTAAGCGATGAGGGCCCGGGGGTCAAACCTGTTGGGGATGCCGCCGACCGCGAGTTGCCTGCGGCGGCGAGGCGCCCCAATTAAGTGGTGTGTGTCAGAAAGGATTCCATCCCATGCTGCGCCAGCGCCTGAGCGACGATATGAAGGCCGCATTGAAGGCCGGCGAGAAGGAGCGCCTCGGCGTCGTCCGCTTGATGATCGCCGCCATGAAGTCAGCCGACATCGAGCCGGGCTCGAAGGGTGAGATCGACGACGCGGCCATCATCGCCGTGTTGCAGCGGATGGTGAAGCAGCGCCGGGATTCGATCGAGCAGTTCAATGCCGGCGGCCGGCCCGAGCTCGCGGCCAAGGAGGCGGCCGAGATCGCCGTCATCGAAGGCTACCTGCCGAGGATGATGGACGAGGCCGAGACGCGCGCCCTGATCGGGAAGCTGATCGCCGAGACGGGCGCGGCAGGCCCGAAGGACATGGGCAAGGTGATGGGCGCCCTCAAGAGCCGCCACGCGGGCCAGGTGGACATGGGCAAGGCCAGCGGTCTCGTGAAGGACATGCTGAAGGGATGAGGCTCGTAGCCGGCGCCGGAACCGCGGCGCCCGTATGCACGTGCGGGGGAGGTGCGCCATGTTCGATACGACGAAAGCCCGGGACGAGGTCTCCGGCCTGGCGCGGAGCCGCCCGCCCGAGGCGCTGAAGGCGGCACGGCGCATCGCCGATCCGTGGTTTGCCGTGCAGGCGCTGGCCTGGGTCGCGCGCTTCGCACCGGCGGAGCTGGCGGCTGTGGCACTGGCAGAGGCCCGGGCGACGGCCAAGTCCGGCCGCGACGCCTACCAGAGGACGGCCATCATGGCATGGCCCGTGCGTGCCGCGATCGAGACCGGTGCGGACGACATGGCGGCCCTGATGCTGGCGGATGCGCTGGCTCTGCTGTCGAAGGTGAAGCCGCCGGCGTCGCGCACGGAGGCGGCCGCGCTTCTGCTCGAGGCGGCTTTTCCGGGAGGACGGCGGCTCTGGGAGCCGGTGCTCGCGACGCTGGAGGCGCATTGCCCGCCGGGAAACGACATTCGAGCGGCGCGGACCTACCGGATGCTGTCGCAGCTCGTCGCCACCGAGGACTTGGACGCGGCCCGCCGCCTCGTCGCCGTGATCCCGCCGGGCAAGGCACGCGAGAGGGCCGAGAAAGAGCTTGCGGATGGCGCGAAGGCCCAGCCCCGGGCGTTCTTCGGCTGAGCGGCCGTTTCCCTCACATCACGACGATCTGGCGAACCGTGCCGCCGTCGGCGAGCCGGTCGAAGCCCTCGTTGATCTGGTCGAGGCCGATGCGCTCGCTCATCAGCCGATCGACGGGCAACAGGCCCTGCTGGTAGAGCGAGATGAAGCGCGGGATGTCGCGCGACGGGACGCAGCTGCCGACGTAGCTGCCCTTGAGAGTGCGCTCCTCCGCGACGAGGTTGACGGCGGGAAGCGCGAAGGTGTGGGTCGGATGCGGCAGGCTGCCGGTGACCGTGGTGCCGCCGCGGCGTGTGATGCGATACGCGAGCTCCAGCGCTTTTACTGACGAGGCCATCTCGAAGGCGAAATCGACGCCGCCGCCTGTGAGACCGCGCACCTGCTCGGCGGCTTGCGGATCGCGCGCGTTGACGGTGTGCGTGGCGCCGAGCTGCCTGGCGAGCGCCAGCTTGTCGTCGAGCATATCGATGGCGACGATGGTGCGGGCCCCCGCCAGGCGGCAGGCCAGCATGGACATGAGGCCGACACCGCCGAGGCCGACCACGGCGGCACTCGACCCGGCTGGCATGCGCGCGGTGTTGACCACGGCGCCTGCGCCGGTGATGACGGCACAGCCGAACAGCGCCGCCTCCTCGAAGGGGAGCGCCCGGTCGATCTTGACCGCGCTTTCCCGCGCAATCACCGCATACTCGGAAAAGGCCGAGA
>JBFWQN010000428.1:0-5069 GCA_050249405.1 Hyphomicrobiaceae bacterium
GGGACTGATCAAGGAGCAGGCCGAGGCCGAGGGCCTGGACAAAATCTTCAAGGAGGCGGGTTTCGAGTGGCGGGAGACGGGCTGCTCGATGTGTCTCGGCACCAACGGCGAGATCGGCCGGCCGGAGGAGCGGATCGCATCCACCTCCAACCGCAATTTCGTCGGCAGGCAGGGCAAGGGGGTCCGGACGCATCTCGTCAGTCCTGCGATGGCCGCCGCCGCGGCCGTCACCGGCCACTTCACCGACGTGCGCAAGCTGCTGGCCTGAGGACCACGCCATGACCCAGGAAAACGTGCCGACCCGCGTGCCGTTCTCGTCGATCACGGCCGTCGCGGTGCCGATCGCGCAGGCCAACGTCGACACCGACCAGATCATTCCCGGCCGCTACCTGTCGCTGCCGCGCCAGCGGATGGTGCCGCACCTGTTCCGCGACATGCGCTACAACGACAACGGCTCGCCGAAGCCGGAGTTCGTGCTCAACCGCCCGGAGTACGCCAAGGCCGGCATCGTGGTGGCGGGACGCAACTTCGCTTGCGGCTCGAGCCGCGAGATGGCCGTGACGGTGCTCGTCGACAACGGCTTTCGATCGTTCATCGCGCCGTCTTTCGGCGACATCTTCTTCAACAACTGCTTCCAGAACGGTGTGTTGCCGATCGTGCTACCCGAAGCGCGGGTCAACGAGCTGCTGCGCTTCCTCATGGAGCTGCCGGGCGCCCAGATCACCGTCGATCTGCCGTCGCAGACCGTGAAAGGGCCGGACGGCAAGTCCGACGCCTTCGACATCGATCCCTTCCGCAAGGACTGCCTGCTGCGCGGCGTCGACGAGATCTCGATGACCCTCGAGTACGAGGCCGATATGAAGGCTTTCGAGGCGCGATCGGAGACGGCGCACGTCTGAAATGCTGCTCGCGAGCCCTGGGCCGTCGCAGCGGCCAAGGCACGCGCGGGCGCGCGGAGGCATCGGCAACAGCGACAGTGTCGCCCCGTCTCCGTCTCAGTTGGCTTTCTTTGCCGGGCCGCCGACCATCTCGGCCTCTGCTTTGGCGGCGGGGCTTGGCGTTGCGGCGCGCGGCACCTCGGGAGCCTCGCCGTCAGCCTTGAAGAATGCGTCCACCCGCATTCCAGGCATCAGGGACGAACCCGGGTCCACGTCGACCATCACCTCGAGCGTATCCAGGTCGTTCGGCCGGCGCGGGCCTTTCTGGGCGAGGCGCGGGGGCCGCATGGCGTTGGCGACGGTGGATACGCGGCCCGTGAACTCCTGGCCGGGGAACGCATCGGTCTTGAGCACCACAGCCTGACCGGCGCGCACCTTCGCCGCGTCCCGCTCCTCGACCTCGGCCCTCACGCGCAGACGCGACAGGTCGCCGATCACGATCAGCGGCGCCTCCGGGGTGACCGCTGCCGTCTCGCCCACGGACGCGGAAACCTGGAGGACGGTGCCGTCGAAGGGCGCCCTGATCCGCGTCCGCTCGAGCGCTGCCTCGGCAAGCGTAAGGTCGCTCCGCGACGCTGTGAGCCCTGCCTCGAGCCGGGTCGGCAGCGGCACGCCGTTGACGATCTGCGCGAGGCGCAGGGCCTCGCGGTCAGCCGTCAGCCTGGCGGTCGCCTCCTCCAGGGAGCGGCGCGCGAGCGAGATCTGCTCGGCCGTTACGGAGTCGGGCTTGCTGTGCCGCTGGATGAGCAGCCGGTCGAGGACGTGACGCGCAGAGGCGATGGCGCGCTCGGTTGCATTGAGCCGATCCTCGGCCGTGCGGCGGTCCTGCGCGAGCTTCGGCACGTTCGTCTCGCCGTCCCGCTCCCGCTTCCTGACGCCGGCCTCGGCGTCTGCCGCGAGCGCGCGGGCCAGAGCGTCGGCATCCTCCGTGACGACCAGCAGGTCACCCGCCGCCACCTTGTCGTTGACGGCGACCAGCACATGCTCGATGCGGCCCGGGCTGAGCGCGCCGAGCTTGATCTCGCCAGATCGAGGCTCGACGCGGCCTTGCGCCGTGGCGGTCCAGCGCGGCTTGGCGGGAACGCTCGTGCTGACCGACGCCGTGGTCTGGCTCTGGAGACCAAGCTGGCTGATGCCGACAGCGACGGCGACGGCGGTCACGGCGGCAAGCAGCAGAGGAACGATGGGGGACGAGTTGCTCGACATGACCTTCAGGCCTTCTCCTTTGTGCGCGCCCGAGCTGCCGTATCGAGCGGCTCCGGCGTCTGCCGCTCCTCGCCGACGATGCGCCCGTCCTCGATATGGACGATGCGGTCGGCGAAGCGCAGTGTGCGGTTGTCGTGTGTGACGGCCAGAATGGCCCGCGTCTTGTCGCTGGCAAGCTTGGCCAGCAGCGCCATGACGTTCTGCCCATTCTCGGAATCGAGCGCGGCGGTCGGCTCGTCGGCGAGCAACAGCGCCGGCGATCCGGCCAGCGCCCGCGCGATGGCGACGCGCTGCTGCTCACCGCCCGACAGGTTGCGCGGATAGTTGCCCAGGCGGTGCGACAATCCGACGGCATCGAGCGCCTTCCGCGCCTCCTCGGTTGCCGCTCGGCCGCGGGTGCCGCGCACATCGAGCGCGAGGCGCACGTTCTCCAGCGCCGTGAGCGTCGGGAAGAGATTGTAGGACTGGAAGACGAAGCCGATGTGGCGGCGTCGCAGCTGGGCCAGGCCCTCGGCATCGAGCCGCTCCGTCGGCTCGCCCAAGATCGAAAGCCGGCCTTCCGTCGGTGACAGAATGCAGCCCATGATCGAGAGCAGCGTCGTCTTGCCGGAGCCGGAAGGCCCCATCAGCAAGGTCAGCTCGCCGGGTTGGAGCTCGATGTCGACGCCCTTCAGCGCCCGCACCTTTCCCGCCCCCTGGCCCAGATCCTTGACGATACCCTTCGCCTGGAGAATCGGTTGGCTCATCGGGCGAACACCATGGCCGGGTCGATGCGTGTCACCTTCATGATCGCAGCGAGCGCCGAGATGGCGCACATGAACACCGTGAGGACCAGCAGGCCGGCCGCGAGGCCCGGGGTCATGATGATCGGCAGGGCCGAGTTCTTGCTCGCGTGGATGATGGCGAGCGCGATCGCCATGCCAAGCCCATAGCCGATCGCCGCCGACAGGGCGGCCTGGAGCAGGATCACCCGATGGATGTAGCCGGCCGAGGAGCCGAGCGCGCGCAGCGTCGCGAACTCGTTCAGGTGGTCCTTGGTGCTGGAATAGAGGGTCTGCGCGACGATCACCGTGCCGACCAGCGTGCCGAGCAGGGCACCGCCGATCAGCGCGATGCCGGCGCCTGTCGAGAACAGCCAGTGGGCGAGGCTGCGGTCGCGGAAGGTCTCGGTTGTCAGCACCTCAACCCCCGGCAGACGGTCGGCGATCGCTTTCTGCACCGTGGCGGTATCGGCTCCGGGTTGAAGCTTGACGAGGAGGAAGGTCGTCTGGCTGCCGGTCAGGCCGAGTATCGTCCGTGCGCGGGCCAGCGGCATGAACACGTAGGGCGCCGTCGTGAACGAGCGGATGCCCTCGGTCAGGCCAACCACCTTGACGCGGTGCGCGTCGATCTGGGCCATGTCGCCGACGCCGCCAATGCCGAGGTTCTCGAGATAGCTCCGCTCGACGATGACGGCATCGGGCCGGAAGGCGTCGGCGGGCGTGCCCGCGACCATGTTCCACGGCCTAAGGCCGCCTGCGGTCATGTCGGTGCCGACCACGACCGAGAGCGTCGCGCCGCCGTCGGGCTTCCGCCATTCGCTGAACGAGGCGACAAGGGGCTCTACCGAGGCAACGCCCGGCACGGACAGCGCGATGTAGCGCTCGCGTCCCTCCAGGCTACCGGCCTCCTCGAAGCTCTTGGCGCCGAATGCGGTGATCCACAGCTCGGCATTCGCATTGTCGATCATGCCGATGATCATTTTGCGTGCGCCGAGATAAAGCCCGAGCTGCACTGCAACCAGCACGATCGAGAAGAGGATGCCGACCAGCGTCACCACCAGCCGGATGTGGTCATGGAACAGATTACGGAAGGCGAGGGTGAGGACCATCGGATACGCGAGCCACCTTGCAGGGATAGGGCCGGTGGTGCCAGCCCGGACTATTACGATGCGCCGGCCCTGTTCCGACGAGCGTTGCGTGATCGAACCGCCGTGCTTTGACTAGATTTCCGCGACCACTTCGTGGCACCTGCGCGCGGGACGCGCCAAACGACTATATAGGTGGCCACTGCCGGTCCGCCGAGCGCGGCATCGATCGAGGGTAAAGGCCATTACTCCCCGCGGGGCCCGACCGTATCGACCGACCATGACAAAATCGTCTCGCCGGGCGGGTCAACGGTCAACACCCGTCGAGCGGTCACGAGGCGTGACGGCCTTGCCGGCGTCAACTTTCGAGCGGTAATGGAGGCAGAGGGGTGACTTTGTCAACAAGGCTCGGGCGCGGGAGCCCTGTCGAACGGAGGTGAAACATGCGGCAGCTGCGTTCATTACGCATGTGGGCCAGCCCAATCTGGGTACTCGCGATTCTGGGCGCCAGCCTCGGCGGCACGGTTTGGGCCCAGCAGCCGCTGCCACCGGGTCCACGCGCGCCGGCCAAGGCGGGCCCAGCCTCGCCGCCGGCTCAGGCCAGGCCCGAGCCGCAGCCGCCCGGGCCTGTCGGCGTATGGATCGATCACACGGGCCGCGGTGCCGTCGAGATCGTCCCATGCGGCACCGGCCTGTGCGGCCGGATCGTGTGGATGCAGCAGCCGAACGACAAGACCGGCCAGCCTCTGCGGGACAAGCTCAACGAGGACCGGCGGCTACGCAACCGCACGATCTGCGGCCTGCAGGTGATCGGCGACCTCAAGCTGATGCGCGACGGCTCGTGGGACCGCGGCTGGATCTACGATCCCGAGCAGGGCGAAAGCTTCGACGTGGAGTTGCGTTTGCGTAGCCCGGACGAGCTGCAAGTGAAGGGCTACAAGGGGCTCAAATTCCTGTCGGAGACGTTCCAGTGGCGCCGCGCCGAGACGTTGCCCCAGCCCCAGTGCCCGCAAACCAATCCGGCGTGATGCCGGCCGGACCGCTGCCCCAGCCGGCGGTGACCATCGACCCTTTGGCTA
>JBFWQN010000429.1:0-5049 GCA_050249405.1 Hyphomicrobiaceae bacterium
CGCTGCTTCCGCCTCTCGTGCTGGCTGCTATTTGGCTTTCACATGCGAGCCGGCACACTGCTGCGCTCGCCGTGCTCGGACTCGCCGCCGGCGTCAAGGTCTGGCCAGTGCTGCTGGCGCCGCTGATGGTGCGGCCGCTGCTTGGTGATCCACGACGGCTGCTGCCGGCTGCGGCGGTGCTCATACTGGTGCTCGCCGCAACTCTCGGGCCGTTCCTCGTCGCAGCACTGCGTCCGGGGTCGGCGCTGGCATTCTATGTCTCCCGCGGCACCAATAACGCTGCGTTCTTCGCCTGGGCGTACAAGCTGGTCACCTCGCTGCTCGGCGATCCGGCCGTGGCCTGGCGCATCGTGAGCATGACGGCGCTTCTCGCGACGCTAGGGACGGCATTCGGCTGTGGCCTCGTTTCCGGCGACCGCTCGCTTCAGCGGACGTACCGGGCAGCGCTGTTGATCGCGGCAGCGACCTTCTATCTCTCGGCGCAGCAGTTCCCCTGGTACGCGCTCTGGTTCCTGCCACTCGCCGCACTGGTCCGCTGTCGCCCGCTGCTGCTCGCGTCCGCGACGCTGCCTTTTTACTATCTCTTCTTCCCGCTCTGGCAGACGGGCCGTGGCGAGTTGTTCCAGTTGGGAGCGGCCTTCTTGCACGCCGTCCCCGTCCTTGGCTGGCTCCTGTGGGACAAGGTTATCCAACGGCAATGACGACCGCTCAAGCAACAAGCTCCGTCCCACCCGGCGGTCTCGGAACCGTCGTCGTCGTCATTCCCGTGCTGAACGAGGCAGAGGCGCTGCCCGGCGTGCTCGCAGCCATGCCAGACTGGGTGGCGACCGTCGTGGTGGCCGACAACGGCTCGACCGACGGCTCCGGAGAGATAGCGCACAGGCACGGGGCGATCGTGGTGCGTGAGCCCCGCCGCGGCTACGGCAGCGCCTGCCTCGCGGCGCTCGCGCGAGCGCCCGACTCGGACATCGTCGTCTTCATGGATGGAGACGCGAGCGATCACCCCGGCGACATGGTGGCAATCGTCGCCCCGATCGCTGCCGGCGAGGCCGATCTCGTCCTCGGCTCGCGGACGCTCGGCATTCGTGAGCGCGGCTCCCTGACCGTCCAGCAGAGGTTCGGCAACTGGCTCGCCTGCCTGCTCGTCCGCCTCGTCTGGGGGGTCCGTTTCACCGATCTCGGCCCTTTCCGCGCTATTCGGCGCAGCGCGCTCGACGGGCTCGCGATGGCGGATCGGGATTACGGCTGGACCATCGAGATGCAGGTGAAGGCGGCTCGTCTCGGCCTCCGCTGCCGGGAGGTTCCGGTGCGCTACCGCCGACGCATCGGCCGATCCAAGGTCTCGGGCACAATTCGCGGCGTCATCGGGGCCGGCACGAAAATCCTCTATGTCATCGGACGCCAAGCGCTGGCCGGCCGCAGCACATCATGTCCGGCGAAGGCCGATCCGCCAGCTTGATCCGCATCCGCTAGCGCCGGGCCGCGCTTTGCGGCACGGAAGCGCTCAAAGCGGTCGACTGAAGAACGCGGGCCCGGCTCCTGTGATGGCGGGGTCCAGAGCGCCCACCGCGAGGGCATCCTTGCCCTTGTAGTCGAGAGCGGTCAGGACGACGCGGATCGACTCCAGCCGGGCGCGCCGCTGATCGTTGGCGAGCACCACGGTCCAGGGAGATACGGCCGTGTGCGTGAAGCGGAACATCTCCTCCTTGGCGCTCGTGTAATCGTCCCACCGCGCCATGGCGGCAAGGTCGATATCGGTGATCTTCCAGCGCTTCAACGGATCGTGCCGGCGCTCGTGGAAGCGCAGAAGCTGCATCTCGCGGCCAATCTCGAGATAGATCTTGAAGAACCGGATGCCGTCTCGAACGAGCATTCCCTCGAACTGGGGGGCCTCACGCAGGAAGTCGGCAACCTGATCCTCGGTGGCGAAGCCCATAACCTGCTCGACACCCGCGCGATTGTACCAGGAGCGATCGAACAGAACGATCTCACCCGCCGTCGGAAGCTGGGCGGCATAGCGCTGGAAATACCATTGACCGCACTCGGTCTCTGTGGGCTTGCCCAGCGCCACGACGCGTGCCGATCGCGGATTGAGATGCTCGCTGAAGCGGCCAATACAGCTGCCTTTACCGGCGGCGTCGCGGCCTTCGAAAACGACGACGATCCGCTCGCGGGCCTTTCCCACGTGCACCTGCAGCTTGACGAGCTCGATCTGGAGTCGCTGCAGCGTCTCCTCGAACTCCTCACGCTTCATCTTCTTGTCGTAGGGATAGCCGCCGCTGCCCAGCGCGCGATCATCGATCGCCTTCGGCAGCTTGGGATTCTCGATGTCGAACGAGGGGCCGGACGCCGCGCCGCGCTGTGCCGATTTACCCTTTTCCGCCTTGGCCATACAGATCGAGCCTCACACAACGCGCCTACCACGAGCCCGACGACATTGCGCGAACGGCCGGCTGCAGGCAATGGCGTTCGGCGGCGTGCCAGCGGCACGAGCAGGGCAGCCGGCCGGCGCGATCGATGCCCTCGGGAACGGCACGACGGTGGCCGCCGAAAGAGCCACTCGGCACCGGACAGAAGGAGCATTGGCCAAAGAGATACGGGAACCCTACCCAGCGGGACCGGATGCCGCGACGAAGCCCCGGTCCCCAGACGTTATGCGTCGGCAGGCTCCGGCGGCTTCGTTGCCGCGGGCTCGGCCGTGACGGCTTTTGCAGCGGACGGGGCTGCCACCGGCATGCGGACATGGCTCGTCACGCTGCCACTGCGGCGCGCCTGCGGCGGCTGGAAGGCGCGGCGGGCGTGAAACTCACAATACGGCAAGCCAGTCACTTTCGATTTGCCGCAGAAATGGAACTCGGCATCTTGGGGATCGCCGATCGGCCAGCGGCAGCTCGATTCCTCGAGCGTCTGGATCGAGCGCCGCTCGGCGGGAGGAATGACCAGCTCCTCCATCGGCGCAACATAAGGCTCGGCATCCTGATAGAGCGCGCGCAATGCCGTATTGCCGCCACTCGTGAACCGAGGCTTGGCAACGACAGGCGGCCGCTTGACGGCCGGCGTGCGCGTGCGCGGCCGGTGGCTTTTCATGCGTGTCGTAGTGGCGCGCCCTGAAAGGCCGAGCCGATGCACCTTGCCGATGACCGCATTCCGCGTCACGGCACCGATCCGCCCGGCGATCTGGCTGGCGCTAAGGCCCTCGGCCCAGAGCTTTTTCAGAAGCTCCACTCTCTCGTCATTCCAACTCATCGATCGTCTTCCTTGCGGAAAGCGCGATGGAGGTGCGCCGGGCACACTCCAACCCTCGCCGGCAAGGCGCACGACCCCATGGAGCGGCGCGACAGAGCGCGCACGAATGCTCCGGAGCCGGCCTCGAGCCGGTCACGAAACGCACACAGGAAGGGACGCTGAACTTGCTACGGGCGAAGACGACTGACGGGCTTGCCCGAATGCCGGGGCGGAAAAAGCGGTAAAAGATACGCACCGCCGGCTTTGGACACTTGACACTCTGGCGAACAATACTGCGCCATATCTCGTGTCCGACAGGAGAATGAATACTATGGGCGGATTTGCCTGCACAAGTCGCGAGAGACGTCGAAATTCGATTGACGCTTTCCGTCGTGACCTTTCGGCCACGAAACGATTCGGGTTCGCTGTATGTTTTTGCGTAGCTTCGCAAAGCCGAGGCCGAAGGACGCAACGCACACCGCCAGGGATGGACCTCGGGCGCGAGGCGTGCATGGCGGCCCGTGAAGGCGAAGGCAGGAGAGACGAGACCCGCGGGCGGCGGCGAGACCCGAGCACATACCGCCCCGCGGAAGCGTTATGGCGTGCATTGACACGACGTCGCAGCACGCCTTATCGTTCTCTTTGCGCGAGCCGCCGGCCTTGGCGGCTTTTTTCGTTAGCACCAGGGGATTCACGCCCAGGGGTTAAGAACATGTCCTCCACCTCGACTTCCGGCACCATGTCCGCCAATGCCACGACGCCTTCCACCGGCCCATCGCCGGCGGTGATGGCCACCTATGGGCGACAGGATGTCGTGTTCGAGCGAGGAGAGGGCTCCTGGCTCGTGGCTACGACGGGCGACAGGTATCTGGATTTCACCAGCGGCATCGCCGTCAACGCGCTCGGGCACTGCCATCCGAAGCTCGTGGCCGCTCTGACGGAGCAGGCCAACACGCTCTGGCACACGTCGAACCTTTATCGCGTGAAGAACCAGGAGCGGCTGGCCGAGCGGCTGGTGGCGACGACGTTCGCCGACTGCGTCTTCTTCTGCAACTCGGGCGCCGAGGCGTGCGAAGGTGCGATCAAGGTGGCACGCAAATATCATGCGGCGGGCGGGAAGCCCGAGCGCTACCGCATCATCACGTTCGAGGGCGCCTTCCACGGCCGGACCCTGGCGACGCTCGCAGCGGGCGGCAATGCGAAGTATCTCGAAGGCTTCGGCCCCAAAGTCGAGGGTTTCGATCAGCTCGCGGGCTACGACCTCGAGGCGGTAGCGAAAGCGATCGGCCCCGAGACGGCTGCGATCATGATCGAGCCGGTGCAGATGGAAGGCGGCGTCCGGGTCGTCCCTGACGAATTCATGCGTGGCCTGCGCAGCCTTTGCGACCAGCATGGCCTGCTGCTCGTTCTCGACGAGGTGCAGTCGGGCATGGGCCGCTCGGGCAAGCTGTTCCATTACGAGTGGTCGGGCATCAAGCCAGACGTGATGGCCATCGCCAAGGCGATCGGCGGCGGGTTTCCGCTCGGGGCCTTCCTCGCAACCAAAGACGCCGCGCGCGGCATGGTACCGGGCACGCACGGCTCGACCTTCGGCGGCAATCCACTCGGAACGGCCGTCGGCAACGCCGTTCTCGACGTAATGCTGGAGCCGGGATTCCTCGACGGCGTGACGCAGAAGGGCCTCCGCCTCAAGCAACTCATGGCGGCGCTGAAGGACGAGCATGCCGACGCGGTGGAGGAGGTGCGTGGCGTCGGCCTTCTCGCGGGCGAGCGGCTCAAGGCTGCGAACCCGGCGGGCGACGTTATGAAGGCGGCGACCGCCGA
>JBFWQN010000430.1:0-5033 GCA_050249405.1 Hyphomicrobiaceae bacterium
CTGCCCGAGGGCGGCACCAGGCGCTTGCTGCCCGAGGAAATGTTTCACCTCAAAGATCGCAGCGACGATGGCGTGCTCGGCAAGTCGCGGCTCGCCCGCGCGCGGGAGACGTTCGGCTCGGCGCTCGCGACCGAGCGTTACGCCGGCAGCATGTTCCGCAACGGGGCGAGCATGTCGGGCGTGCTCTCGCACCCGGAAGCTCTCGGCGAGGATGCCGCGACCCGGCTGCGCAAAGACTTCGAGGCCACGTACAGCGGCTCCGAGAAGGCCGGCAAGGTCGCCGTGCTCGAGGAAGGCCTCAAGTGGCAACAGGTGTCGGTCTCGCCCGACGACGCCCAAATGCTTGAAAGCCGGAAATTCTCGACGGTCGCGCTCGCCCGCATCTATCGCGTACCGCCTCCCGTGATCGGCGACTTCGAGGGCGGCAACTACAGCTCGATCGTCGAGGTCGGGCAGTGGTTCTACTCGCATACGATCATGCCTTGGCTGAACAAGTGGGAACGCGCGATCGAGCGCAGCCTGTTCAGCTCGTTGTCGCGGCGATCTCTTGAGGTCGAATTCGACTGCGATCTTCTCCTACGCGGCGACATGCTCACGCGGTTTCAGGCCTACCGGATCGCGCGCGATATCGGCGTCTACAATCCGAATGAGTTGCGCCGCTTCGAGAAGCAGAACAGGCGCACCGATCCTGCCGGCGACGAGTACGCCGGCCCCATGCAGCAACAGCAAGAGCAGACGGGTCGCCCGATCGCCGATCGCGGGGGAGGCGACGATGCAGAGGAATAAGGCCGGCCACCTTGGCAGCTTCTTCCGGGTCGATGTGCAGCCCGGCGCTTCACTGCCGAACGGCTGCGACCACACGGCAGGTGTCGCTGCCTCGCATCTGAACAACGGCCGTGAGCCCGTGGAGGCTTCCAACCTCGCGACGGGCGTCTCCCTTTCACGAGGTGCCCCATGCTGACAGTCACGACGCCCGCGACCGGCACGCCGGCCGGCACCGAATACGATCTCATCACCGTGGCCACGGCGCGCGCCGCGCTCGGTATCGTCGACCAGGCGGACGACGCCACCTTGCAGGGTTTCGTCTCCCGCGCCTCCGGCGTCATCGCCAGCTACTGCAACCGCGTGTTCGCGGTCGAGACGGTCACCGAGACGTTCCGGCTCGATCGGCTGCAAGAGGACTTGCTGCTCTCGCGCTATCCCGTGATCGCCGTCACCTCGATCGTCGAGAACGGCAACGCGCTGACGGTCAACACCGACTACGAGGTCGACGCCGCGAAGGGGATCATCACCCGGCTCTACAACGACCGCGCGGCGTGGTGGCCCATGTGCAAGGTCACGATCGTCTACAGCGCGGGTTACGAGACGAAGCCGGGCAACCTGCAGCAGGCCTGCGTCGAGCTGGTCAAGTCCTATTACTTGTCGGCCGACCGCGACCCCATGGTGCGCTCCGAGGCGACCGAGGCGATCGGCAGCACCTCCTACTACTCCGAGACGCTACCGCCCAACGTGCTCGGTCTCTTGGGGCAATTCCGCAACATCAGAATGAGGTGACGCCGTGCTCAATCCCGGACCCTATTTGCTCGCCAGCCGTAGTCTCACCACGGCGATCACAGGTGAAGCGCAGACGGCCGTCGACAAGCTCGCCGGCATTCTCGCTGCGATGCTCACGATCCAGTTCGCCTATGGCAGCGGCGGCACGTCCTGCAAAGTCTATGTGCAGGTGTCGCCGAACCAGGGCGTCACCTGGATCGACGTTGCGTGCGCCACCTTCACCACGTCGAGCGGCGTGAAGGTGTTCAACCTCTCTGCTCTCACCCCGAAGACGACGCCGATCACGCCGACCGACGGCGCCCTTGCCGATGACACGTACATCGACGGCATTCTCGGTCACGTCATGCGCGTGAAGATCACGAGCACCGGCACCTACGGCGGCAACACGGGCGTCTTTGTCTACTTGGACGCCAAATGAAACACCGCCTGATAGCCCAGCTCGATCGGCAACTCAGGCTCCGGGGCGAGAGCCTGCAATTGCTGCGCTCCGTCTCCGGAGCAACGCGGCGCCGCGTCAACTTCAAGGGGATCGTGAAGACCAACGGGCAGGCGCAGCTCATCGCCGGCATCACTGCGCCGAAGTACATCATCGTCACCTCGCCGACCGAGCTTAAGCGGCAAGGATGGTCGCAAGGCCTCTCGCCCGTCACCCAGGCGATACCGCCGACCGTGCTCGGCAACTCTGCCCGCGACTACGATCTCCCGACCAACAACGACAACATCGTGGTCCGGCAAAACCAGCTCGCCGTCACCCGTGTCGACCCGATCTACGAGGGCGACGTGTGCGTGCGGATCGAAATGCAGGTGTCGGGCTGATGCTACGCGCTGGCGCATGGCTCGACGAAACGGCCTTCATTCTCGGCGGCGGCTACACGCTCACCGCCGAGATCGCCGAGCGCGTGCGCGGTCGCAAGACCATCGTGTTGAATTCGACTTCGCGGCTCGCGCCCTGGGCAAGCGTGCTCATGTTCGCGGACTGGCCATGGTTTCGAGAGCATCGGCCGATCGTCGACAACTGGCCGGGCGACGTGCTCACGATCTCGCGCCGCGCTGCGCGTGTGCTGCCCGACAAGGTGCAGCTCGTGCCGCCTCCGATCACGCGCCCCGACAAGCTCTCGGTCGGTCACCATGCGGTCGACGTGGCCATGTGGCTCGGCGCGAAGCGGATCGTGCTGCTCGGTTTCGATTGCCGGCTCGTCGATGGCCAGTCCCACAATCACCAGGACTACAGCAACTCGCACGAGGTCTTGTACACCACCTGGCTATTGCCAGCCTGGGCCGACTATCCGGAGCGCGCGCGCAAGCGGCGGGTCGAGATCGTCAATGCCACGCCGGGCAGCGCAATTGCTGTGTTCCCCCAAATCAGTTTAGACCGGGTACTTGGCGACGACACCGAGTCGTGCCCTGAAACGAATTCGGCCCCCGCGACGGCAATCGCTGGGGCCGGAAATTCGGATCAGTTCGGTCTGCTCACCGATCGGCCTTTGGCGAGGCCGGTCACGTCAACCCCAACGGAAGGGGCGGCATAACTATGCCCAAACACCATAACCCGGGCGCCGTGTCAACGGCCTCGCCGGGCCTACAGTTCCCGCTTGTCGTGGCGGAATGGGATCGCAACGCCCGTGAGGTAATCCGGGTCGCCCTCGATCAGTACAACGGCCACCACACCGTCAACGTCCGCGTCTGGTATCGCGCCGGCGACGTGCTCAAGCCCGGCAAGACCGGGATCACGGTCGGGGTGAAGCACCTCGCCGCGCTCGCCCAGGCCTCAGGGAAGGCGCTGGAGCGCGCAATCGAGCTTGGCCTAGTAGAAGACACCGGGGGCGGCGAATGAACGCCCTACAGCCCGCCGCGTCGGCCTTCTACGACACCATCAACGGCGCCAGCACGCCGGACCAGCTCGAAAACCTCGCCCGAGCCGTCTGGCATCACTGGGGCAAGGGCGAGTTCTCCGACGACGAGGCGCAGTTCCTCACGAGCGCGATCGACAACCGCCGGCCGATGGGTCGCCGCACGTCCAGCGTGCCCGGCAGTGTCACCATGAAGCCCGTAGGGCGGCTTGCCGGCCGGCTGGGCAGCATCTTCCCCCGACGCAAGCCGCAACGCTCTCCTGACCGGAAAGCTTCACGCGAGAGGCAGCGGATGCTCGGCGGGGCTGGCCACCTGCCGCCGCAGGTGCGCCAGCACTACACCCAGGGCGAGCGCGCCGTCCTGTACGTGATCTCGACTGAGGTGAAGCGCACGGGCGTCTGCGACTGGCCTATAGCGAAGATCGCGGCCATGGCGGGCGTGTGTCGCACGACCGCACAGAACGCCATGCGTGAGGCGCAGCGGCTCGCCCACATCATCGTCGAGGCGAGGCCCGTGCCCGGCAGGAAGAACCTCACCAACGTGGTGAAGATCATCTCGCGTGAGTGGTGCGCGTGGCTGAAGCGAGGCCCTATAGGGTTCAAAACGTTGGACCCCACGAAGATCATATATTCAAAGAAAGAGGGGACTGAGCAAGCGGAGAGGCCGCAAGGGGCTATCCGAGGGGAGTACGGGGCGAGGTCGGGGCCACCACGACGATGGGAGTGGAGGCGACGTGCCTAGCGACCCGTACTACCGCACCCCGCACTGGAAGCGATTGAGGGCTGCAAGGCTCAAGCTCGACAAGGGCGTGTGCGTCGTGCCCGGCTGCGGGCAACGTGCTGTTGTTGTCGACCATGTGAAGCGCAGGCGAGACGGCGGCGCCGACACGATCGCGAACACGCGCTCGCTGTGTCGAGAGCACGACAACCAGGTGAAGGAACGGGCGGGCGGGCAGCGAGGCAACGCGGGCAAGCTCGTGGTGCGCGGCTGCTACGCGGACGGCACGCCGCGCGACCCGTCGCACCCGTGGCACCGAGGCGCGAAGCGATGACCCCCACCCGGTTCAATCATTCAAACGTATTGGGGGCCGGAACCGCTGGGGACCTCCGAACACACTTACTAAAAGGCCTGATTTCATGGGGTTGAGAGGAATTGGAGCTGCGCCGGTCGATCGGCCAACACCCCGTAAAAGGGGTCGCCCGCCGAAGAAGAAGGCCTGGGAGTTGCCCGGACTGAGCCGGGCCGAACGGGTACGTGCGTTTATCGAAAGCCTCCCGATCACGTCCGGAGTGCACGCCGGAAAACCCTTCAAAATTCGGGACTGGCAGTGGTCCGAGATCATCGAGCCGATGTACGCGACCGACGACGCCGGCCGGCGCCGGAAGCGCACGGCGCTCGTCACCATCCCGCGAAAAAACGGCAAGACCCAGCTCGCCGCGGCGCTGGCGCTCTGCCACCTGGTCGGGCCGGAAGCCGAGCAACGCGGGCAGGTGTACAGCGCGGCGGCCGACCGGAAGCAGGCCGCGCTCATCCTCACAGAGCTGGTCGCGTTCGTCCGCGCCGTCGAATGGCTCTCGAAGCGCATCATCATCCGCGAGCACAGCAAGACGCTCGAAGATGTCGTCACC
>JBFWQN010000431.1:0-5028 GCA_050249405.1 Hyphomicrobiaceae bacterium
ATCGCCGTGCCGCTCGGCACGCTCGCCGCCTACAAGCAGGGCTCCTGGGTCGACCGGGTGGTGATGGGCTTCTCGGTGATCGGCTTCTCGGTTCCGGTGTTCGTCGTCGGCTACGTGCTCATCTACCTGCTGGCAGTGAAGCTCGACTGGTTCCCGGTGCAGGGCTACCAGTACATCCGCGACGGCGTCGGCGGCTGGCTGCTGCGGCTGATCCTGCCGTCGCTCACGCTCTCCATCGTGTTCGTGGCGCTCATCGCGCGCATGACGCGGACGAGCGTGCTCGAGGTGCTGCACGAGGATTATATCCGCACGGCGCGCGCCAAGGGGCAGTCGGAGCTGAAGGTGCTCGTCCGGCACGCGCTCGCCAATGCGGCCGTGCCCATCCTCACCGTGATCGGCCTCACGTTCGCGACGCTGATTGGCGGCGTCGTCGTCACCGAGAGCGTCTATACGCTGCCCGGTCTCGGCCTGCTCACGGTCGATGCCGTGCTCGCTCGCGACTACCCGACCATCCAGGCGGTGATCCTGCTGTTCTCGCTCGCCTACGTGCTGGTGAACCTGGCCGTTGACGTCGCCTACACCGTTTTCGATCCGAGGATCCGCTACTGATGGCCCTCGCCGAGACACCGCCGGCCTTGCCGCTCCCGCCGCGCGCGACCGTCGTCAGACAGCTTCTGCGCTCGTCGAGCGTCGTCATCGGCGGCATTCTCGTCGCCGTCATGGTGGCGATCGCCGGGCTGGCGCCCTGGCTCGGCACGCGCGACCCGGCCGAGGTGAACCCGTCCGTGCGCAACAAGCTGCCGGGCTTCGAGGCGACGATCCGCGACGACGACGGCAACAAGGTGCCCATCGCCTACCGCTTCGGGACCGACAGCCTCGGGCGCGACATCTACAGCCGCGTGATCTACGGCGCGCGCGTGTCGCTCATCGTCGGGCTCACGGTGTCCCTCATCTCCATCGTGATCGGACTGATCGTCGGGGTGATCGCGGGATACGTGCGATGGCTCGACGGCATCGTCATGCGGCTGATGGACGGGCTGATGGCCATACCGGCGATCCTGCTCGCCATCGGGCTCGTCTCGGTGTTCCGGGCGGGGCTCCTTGCCGTCATCGTCGCCATCGTCGTGCCCGAGGTGCCGCGCGTGGTCAGGCTCGTGCGCTCGATCGTGCTGTCGATCCGCGAGGAGCCCTACGTGGAGAGCGCCGTCACGGTCGGGACGCCGACGCCGACGCTCATCGTGCGCCATGTTTTGCCGAATACCATCGCACCGCTGATCGTCCAGGGCACTTTCATCTGCGCCTCCGCCATCCTGATCGAAGCCATCCTCTCCTTCCTCGGCATCGGCATCCCGCCCGAGATTCCCACGTGGGGAAACATCATGGCCGAGGGGCGCACGCTGTTCCGCATCTTCCCGCACAACATCCTCTATCCCGGCATCTTCCTGGCGCTGACGGTGCTCGGCGTGAACATGCTCGGCGACGGGCTCCGCGATGTCCTCGACCCCAAGATGGAGCGGCGCGGCTGACATGAACGAGGCCAATCGCTCTTCGTCCGGCCCGGTGCTCGAGCTTTCGGGCGTTCGCGTCGCGCTGCCGAAGGGTGGCGATCGCCGTCACGCCATCGACGGCATCTCGTTCTCGGTCGGCCGCGGCGAGATCGTCTGCGTCGTCGGCGAGTCGGGATCGGGCAAGTCCGTCACCGCGCAGGCCGTGATGGGATTGCTGCCCAAGGGGCAGCTGGCCCTCGACGGCGGATCGATCAAGCTCGAGGGGCGCGAGCTCGCGGGACTGGCGCAGCCGGAGCTGCGCCGGCTGCGTGGCACGCGCATGTCGATGATCTTCCAGGAGCCGATGACGGCGCTGAACCCGGTCGAGCGCGTGGGCACGCAGATCGGCGAGGTGCTCGAGATCCACACGAGCCTCACACCGTCCGAGCGCCGGCAGAAGGTGCTGGACATCATGGGCGCCGTGCACCTGCCCGACCCGGCAACGATGATCGACGCCTTTCCGCACCAGCTCTCGGGCGGCCAGCGCCAGCGCGTAATGATCGCGGCCGCGCTCGTGCTCGATCCCGTGCTGCTGATCGCCGACGAGCCGACCACGGCGCTCGACGTGACGACGCAGGCGCAGATCCTCAAGCTCGTCGCCGAGATGCAGGCGCGCCGCGGCACGGGGGTGCTGTTCATCACCCACGACTTCGGCGTCGTCGCCGAGATCGCGCACCGGGTCGTCGTGATGCAGGCCGGCAAGGTGGTGGAGGTCGGTCGGCGCGAGGAGATCCTGTCGGCGCCGAAGGAAGCCTACACGCAGATGCTCATCCGCTCGGTGCCGAGCCTCGAGCCGCCGCTGCGCACGCCGAAGACGAGCCCGATTGCGCTTTCCACCGACCGGCTGTCGAAAACCTACGCCTCGGGCGGCTTCTTCGGCCGTGGCAGGCGCGTGGTGAAAGCCGCCGCCGACGTGACGATCGACGTGCGGCGTGGCGAGACGGTCGGAATCGTCGGCGAATCGGGCTCGGGCAAGACGACGGTGGCACGTTGCATCGCGCGACTGGTGGAGCCGACGAGCGGTGCCATCCGCATCGGCGACATCGACGTCGCGCTGCTCTCCGAGCGCAAGCTGCGTCCGCACCGGAAGCACGTGCAGATCGTGTTCCAGGACCCTTACCGCTCGCTCAATCCGCGCCGCACGGTGGGCGCCTCGATCATCGAGGGGCCGGTGAACTTCGGCACGTCGACGGGGGATGCACAGCGGCAGGCGCGGGAGCTCATGCAACTCGTCGGGCTCCAGCCGGATGCGCTCGACCGCTATCCTCACCAGTTCTCGGGCGGCCAGCGCCAGCGGATCGCCATTGCGCGGGCCCTTGCGATGAAGCCCGACTTGCTGATCGCCGACGAGGCGGTGTCCGCGCTCGATGTCTCGGTGCAGGCGCAGGTGCTCCGGCTTCTCGATGACGTGCGCGAGCGGTTCAACCTTGCCGTGCTGTTCATCACCCACGATCTGCGGGTGGCCGCCCAGATTTGCGACCGCATCGCCGTCATGCAGCGTGGCGTCGTGGTCGAGGCGGGGCCCACGGTCGAGCTTTTCGCGCAGCCGCGCCATGCCTACACACAGGCGCTATTCGCGGCTGCACCCGGACGCGGCGTGAAGTTCGGGGGCGGGTTGCCGGTCGTGCGCGCATAATCGCCGGCACCACCAGAAGTTGATCTTGTGTCGACTGCAACTTATTGGGTATGTCTAGCCGTCCATGCAATCACAGGATGAGATTGCCGAGGATGGTTGGAGCATGCCGATGGCCATCGACGACGTATTCTTCCTCAACGACGACAAGATCGACTTTGCCCCTCGTCCCGGCGATTTCAGCCAATTTGGCGATATCGCTGCGAGCTGGCAGCGTGGCCGCTGGCTGACGAGCGCCATCCTGCACGAGATTCGGACCATTGCGACGTTCACCGCCACTGCGGCGAGCATCGTCAATTTCGCCAACCAGAACCCCGGACCCGGTGCGCGTGCGCTTGCGTCGATCGAGGCCTATCTGCCGAGACCGCCCGTGCTCGCCCCGACCAGCCTCGATGCCCTGGTGCAGGCCGAGCTGCCGCTCGCCATCATCAACCGGATGCAGGATCTGGCGCCCCGCATCGAGCTGGCGAAAGCCGTGACTATCGGAATACGCGGTCAGGCGACTAGCTCCGGCGAGCGCGACATCGAGGGGGCAGTGGTCGCGTGGCGCAAGCTCTGCGAGGCGACGATCGAGCTCATGCAGGACTTGCTTCCGTACTCCGAGGCGGAATGTGCGAACGTGGACCCGGACGAGCTGTCACCCGCGCAAGCCGTCGAGCGCCTTCTTGCGGCAGCGGCGCTCGGCGGTTGGCCATGCATCGGTGAGGACGGCTCGATCGAGATTCCAGGCTGGCTCGAGCGGCGGCGTGATCGGCGCCTGCGCATCGAGCTAGCATGCAGCCTCAAGGTGGGCAGCCGCACGTGGCCCGTCCGCACGGTCGACCTGTCGCGCCACGGCGCCGGGCTTGCCGGCGCTCCCGACCTACCGGTCGGGGCGCGCGGCGAGGTGCGGCTCAATCCCGTCTGCTCGATGGCAGGCACCATCGTCTGGTGTGCCGAGGGCCGGCTCGGCTTTCGCTTCGACGGCCCCCTCTCACCGATCGGCGATCTCGATCTTGGCTAGGCGCTCCGGGGCCGCCAAGGTGGCGGCGCCGCGCTTCAGCCGACGAGGCCCGCGTTGCGGTCGAGCACCTTCAGGATCTCGTCGCGGGTGAGGTCCGGGACCTCCAGCAGCACGCGATCGATGCCGGCGTCGCGATAGGCCTTCAGCCGCTCGGCATCGGCCGGCGCCCGGAAAACCGTCATCTGCAGCGACCCCGGTGCGCGGCCGGCGGCTTGACCGGCGGCGTCGAGGCGCGCGCGCTGGGCCTTGGCGTCGAACGTTGCCGTGGCGCGCGGAAACCAGCCGTCGCAGAACTCGGCGACGCGGCGGAGCGTGTGGTCCGTCTCGCCGCCGAGCAGGATGGGCGGGTGGGGACGTTGCGCCGGCTTCGGCCACGACCAGATCGGATCGAAATTGACCAGCTCGCCGTGGAACTCGGCCTCGTCCTTCGTCCAGATTTCCTTCATGGCCAGGACGCGCTCACGCAGCAGCCGGAAGCGGGTGTCATAGCGCGCGCCGTGGTTCTCCATCTCGTCGACGTTCCAGCCGCCACCGAGGCCCATCACGAAGCGCCCGCCGGAGAGCTGATCGAGGCTGGCCACGCACTTGGCCGTCACGATCGGGTCGCGCTGCGTGATCAGACAGATGCCGGTGCCGAGGATCAGCTTCTTGGTCTGGCCAGCGGCGAAGCCCAGGGCGACGAACGGATCGTGGGTGTGGCTATAGCGCCGGGGCAGCTCGCCGCCGCCGGGGAACGGAGTGCGGCGAGAGGTCGGGATGTGGGTGTGCTCGCAGACGAACAGGCTCTCGTAGCCGCGGTCCTCGAGCGCGCGCGCGAGCTCGCCGGGGTCGATGCCGTAGTCGGT
>JBFWQN010000432.1:0-4990 GCA_050249405.1 Hyphomicrobiaceae bacterium
GAGCTGCCGCTAGACAAGCTCTCGGAGCCGCTGCAGGTCCGCGGCGGCTGGACGATCCTCCGCGTCACCGAGATCGAGCCCGGGCGTGAACGGCCGTTCGAGGAGGTGAAAGGCGAGGTGCGCCAGAGCCTCGAGGACACCAAGCTTCGCGAGATCACCCAGAAGCTGCACGACGAGATCGAGGACAAGCGCGGCGCCACAGATGCGCCCGAGAAGCTCAAGACCATCGCCGGCGAGCTGAAGCTCAAGCTGATCGAGGCCGCCTCAGTTGATGCGCGGGGGCTTGGTCCGGACGGCAAGCCGGCCTTCGAGCATCCCGACGCCGAGCGGCTTCTGGCCACGGCCTTCGAGGGCGACAAGACGATGCCACGCGAGGTGGTGACGCTGAGCGACGGCGGCGAGGCCTGGGTCGAGGTGGTCGACGTGATGCCGGCCGTGACCAAGCCGTTCGACGAGGTGAAGGCCGAAGTCGAGAAGCTCTGGCGCGAGCGCGAGACGAAAGCGGTGCTGACCCGGCAGGCACAGGCGCTCGTCGACAGAATCAAGTCCGCCGAGACGCTCGAGACCGTCGCCAAGGAGCTCGGCCTCGAGATCAAGACGAGCGCCGAGTTCAAGCGCACGACACCTCCCGAGGGATTGTCGCAGGGCGCCACACGCCAGGCGTTCACGCTTGCGCAAGGCGGAGGCGGGTCTGCCCCGACCGCCGACGACAAGAGCCGCATCGTCTTCGTCGTCCGCGAGATCAAGCCGGCCGCGCCGCCGACCAAGGAGCAGGCGGAAGCCCTGAAGCGGGAGCTCGGCCAGGAGATGCAGCGCGACGTGCTGCAGACCTACATCGGCGTCATTCGCCAACAGCAGGGCGTGAAGATCAACGAGGGCGTCTACAAGCGCGTGGTCGGCATCGACCAGACGCAGTAAGCGGCCTATAGCAACGTCGTGGCCCGCGCCGCTCGCCGCCTGATCCGGCAGGGCTTGCGGTCGCGGCGCGTCACATCACTGCCCCGACGAGGAGCTCGTCCATGAACGACCAGCCCGCGAGCTTGCCGGTTCTCGAGGCCGAGCCGCCGCTCGACGCCTTTTCGAGCAGCTATGCCAAGGGAGAGTCTGGCATCGTCTGGGCTCGCCTCGTGGCCGACCTGGAGACGCCGGTCTCGGCCATGCTCAAGCTATCTCGCGGCCGTCCGCTGAGCTTCCTGCTCGAATCGGTCGAAGGCGGCGCCGTGCGAGGCCGCTACTCGGTGATCGGCCTCGAGCCCGACCTCGTCTGGCGGGCCTTCGGAAGCCGTGCCGAGATCAGCACCGATCCGTCGGGCAAGCCAGGCTCGTTCGTCCCGGAGCCCGAGCCGACGCTCACCTCGCTCCGCTCCCTTCTGGGTCGCTCGCGCATCGCGTTGCCGCCCGAGCTGCCGCCGATGGCAGCGGGCGTGTTCGGCTATATGGGCTACGATACGGTGCGCCTCGCCGAGCACCTGCCCAACGTGCCGCCGGATGTGCTCGACGTGCCTGACGCCGTGCTGGTCAGGCCCACGGTCATGGTCATTTTCGACGCCGTGAAGGACGAGATGACCGTGGCGACGCCGGTGTTTCCGGCCGCCGGCCTCTCCGCCACGGCGGCCTACGCGCGCGCGGTGGAGCGCCTGACCCGCGTCGTGGCCAGCCTCGACGAGCCCGTGCCGCACATGGCGGTCGCCGCGGACGCTCTTTCGCCGCCGGCTCCCGTCTCGAACACGCCCGAGGCCGACTATCTGGAGATGGTCGGGCGCTGCAAGGAGTACATCGCGGCCGGCGACGCTTTCCAGATCGTGGTCTCTCAGCGCTTCTCGGCGCCGTTCACACTGCCGCCATTCGCTCTCTACCGCGCGCTCCGGCGCACCAATCCGTCGCCGTTCCTGTTCCACCTCGATTTCGGCGATTTCGCGCTGGTCGGCTCGTCGCCGGAGATCCTGGTGCGCGCCCGCGACGGTCGCGTCACCATCCGCCCGCTCGCAGGCACGCGCCGCCGGGGTGTGACTCCCGAGGAGGATCGCCAGCTCGAGGCCGAGCTCGTCGCCGACCCCAAGGAGCGGGCCGAGCACCTGATGCTGCTCGACCTCGGGCGCAACGACGTGGGACGCGTCGCCAGGATCGGCTCGGTCGAGGTTCTGTCGAGCTTCGACGTGGAGCGCTACAGCCAGGTGATGCACCTGTCCTCGACCGTCGTGGGCGAGCTCGATCCGCGGCACGACGCCATCGATGCCCTGCTCGCCGGCTTTCCGGCCGGCACGCTCTCGGGTGCGCCCAAGGTGCGCGCCATGCAGATCATCGACGAGCTGGAGAAGGAGAAGCGCGGCCCCTACGCCGGTTGCGTCGGCTACTTCTCGGCCGACGGCAACATGGACACCTGCATCGTGCTGCGCACGGCGTTGGTCAAGGACGGCCGGATGTACGTGCAGGCCGGCGCCGGCATCGTCGCGGACAGCGTCGCCACCGAGGAGCAGAACGAGTGCGTGATCAAGGCCCGCGCGCTGTTCCGTGCCGCCGAGGAGGCCGTGCGCTTCGCCGGACGCGCGCGCCGGGGCAATACCTGATCCGGTTGCTTCGATATCCTACGTGGGTCCGAGAACCCGCTCCACGTTATTCCCGGATGGCGGGAATGCAAGTCGGGATTACGAGCTGTCTGCACAATCGGGTATACTCGAAGTCGCATTTCCAAGTTGGTTTCAGGATAAGGCGGCCTGCTTGGGGCGCGATGGCTATTCCGGTTTTTCCGGCAATCTGAGAGATATTCGACCCGAAGCAACAAACCCGAGTGGACGCGTATCTTCGCGCATCCGGTTGTCGCACGTTTTTCCCCCTCGAAATGGCGATGGCGGAGAGGTGCGCCAGGCATCTCCCCGCCACCGCCGACGACTTGGACCACTCTCAGAACAGGCCGCGGATCCAGCTGATCACGCGGCGCACCGTCGACACGGTCTGCTGCGGGTGACCGACGACGTAGTTGACGGCTGATCTGATCAGGTCGCCGAAGAAGCCGCCGCCGGACACGTGATCGATCTCGCTGCCCTCGAGAACGCGGATCTCGTCGGTGCTGGTCGTCTGGACATTCGTGGTCATGATCATTCTCCTCGATGCTTTCTCTTTGTTGGAGGGCGGCGGCTCATTTCGCCGCCCATGAGTGGAATTTGCATCGAGACCGGCACGACGGCTGTGAGGCCGCGCACAAGACAGCGGAATTCTCGCACGAGGCTCGCAACGGGGCGGTGCTGGACAGCACGGTGCGAGTGGCGGTCACCTCGTGCCCCGCGAAACTCGCGAAACCTGAAGCGCCATTGCTCGCGACCGCCCTGGAGCCAGGCTCCGCTCTTCTGCAGTGCGACGATGCTGGTCTGCAGCGCGAAGGATCCCGGTCAGCCCCCCTGGAACCGGAGCGGTCGTCAGGCGTTGTGTGCGCTGAGCCCGTTTTGTGTGCGGCTCGGTGGGGCGGTCGCGGGGGATGCTGGCCGGCGCGCTGTCGAAATCCTCCAAAGCCCGATAGGGTTACTTGCCGATCAAGCGGAGCGTGTCGATGGCTGACCTGTCAGAGGCCCGTCTGGCTGGCCTCCCGAGCGCGCGGACGATCCACTTCCGCATCGCTTCCCTGGTGCTGCTGATCCTCGCGCCTCTCCTCGCCGCGTTCTGCTGGATGGCGTTCCATCTCGCGGCCTCGAAGCGAGAGCTGATCGAGGCCGAGAGAGCTGCCATCACGGCTGCTGTCACCTCGGACATCGACCGGCACGTGAGCACCACTTTCGGCCTTCTCACGGGGCTCGCCACGTCCGACGATCTCGTCACCGGCAATTTCGCCGAGTTCGAGCGGCAGGCCCGCGCCATGGCCGACCGCGCGGACATCGTGCGCGTCTGGGCCTTCGACCCCGGGGGACAGACCGTCGCGGGCATGGGCAAACCCGCCAATGCGGAATCGGCGGAGGGGCTCGAGCCCGAAACCATCACGCGCACCTTCCGGGGCGAGCGGACCGTCTCACGGGTGCACGGCTCCGGCCCCGAGGAAGCCACTGTCTTCATGGCGGTTCCCGTCAGGGGCGGCAGCACGGTCCTCTATGGCATCGCCGCCGAGGTGCTGATCGGGGGCATGGGGCGGACATTCACAAAGGCCGGCATGCCGGACCCGTGGGTCGCCGCCATCGTCGATGGGAATGGCCGCTTCATCGCCCGCAGCCTCGACGCCGACCGCCGCCTCGGCAAAATTGCGCGCCCGGAGCTCGTGCGTGTCGCGGCAGCGCCCAGCGAGAAAGGTGTGTTCGAGAACGTCACCTACGAAGGCCTGCACACGCTCAACTCCTATCGCCGCTCGCCTCTTACGGGATGGACGACGGTGGTCGCGGTGCCGAAGGCGATCGTCGAGGCGCCATTGCACCGCAGCATCTATCTCATGCTGATCGGAGGCGCGATCGCGCTCCTGTCGACGCTCGGGGCGGCCTACCTCTACGCCACACGCATCTCCGAGCCGGTGCTCAATCTCGGCCGGATCGCGAGCGCTCTCGCGAAAGGCGCCCCCTACGTGCCGACCCGGCATCCACTGGTGGAGCTCGAGGAGGTCCAGCGGGCCTTCGAGGCCGCGATCGCCGAAAGCGCGCACCTCGCTGCGCTCGTCAACTCGTCGGGCGATGCCATCATGAGCATGGACCTCGACGGGCGCATTCGCACGTGGAACCCCGCTGCCGAGCAGCTGTTCGGCTACACGGCCGAGGAGATCATCGGTCGGCCCAAAGCCACGCTCGTGCCACCCGAGGCGCTGGACGAGCATCTGAGCATCCAGGCGGAGGTCGCCAGCGGAAACAATCGCCGGACAGAGACCGTGCGTCAAAATCGCAATGGCATGCGCATCTCCGTCTCGCTCGACGCGGCCCCGATCCGCCGCCCGGACGGCATGATCATCGGAATCTCGTCGATTCTGCACGACATCACGGAGCGGATCGCCGACGAGGAGCATCGCCACTTCCTCATGCGCGAG
>JBFWQN010000433.1:0-4988 GCA_050249405.1 Hyphomicrobiaceae bacterium
CGAGGACGTCCGAGATGGCGCCTCGCACCTTGAAGCGCACGTTCGCCGGCACGTACGAGTCGACCAGCGCTTAGATCGCATTGGTCAGTGGCAGCAGGTGTGAGTAGAACCAGCCGAGCCATTCGAGGCGGAAGGCGTGCAGCCACGCATAGATCATCCAGACCAGGACGATCGTGAGTGCCAGCAGGACGATCTTGGTTAGAAGCTGCTTCCAGAACGGTGGCTTCTGGTAGCCATAGGCATAGTCCATCGTTGTCCCTCCCCAAGCTGCCCCGTTGTGCTGCGGGACAAGCTCGTCCGCGATGGCACGCGACTGTGACCATCCCTTGTCACGGCGGCGAGCATGCAGGGATCAGCCTTGCGGCCGGTTCTTCGCCTGCTCCATGGCAATCTGGTTGATGTGCGAGAGCGCGCGGGCACCAGAGGCCCCATCGATGGCCCGCACGGCTATGTCCTGGACCTGCTGCTTGGCCTCGGCCAACTGCTTTTCGAGGGCCGCGATCCGGGCCGCGCTGCTGGCCAGGGACTGCTCCAGCGCCTTGATGCTCAGTCCGGAGACCCGGGCCTCGGCTTCCGCGTCCTTTCTGAGCAGCAGTATATTTATGTTCGCGTTTTGATCTCATGTTTCGGCTTGGGTGGCAAGCCGGGCGTGCGCCCCGGCCGCCGCCGGACAATGCTCAGCTGGGTGTCACACCGCCCGCTCGTAGACGACAATCGGGTGCTCGGGGCTGGCGGCGCGGCCGAGCTCTTGGAAACCGCAGCGCCGCATCAGACGATGTGCGGCCTCGTCCTGGCCGCCGACACAGCAAACCAACGCGAATGTCACGCCGTCCGCACCGGCCTGAGCAGCGACCGCGGCGACGGCCTCGGTGGCGAGGCCCTGCCGGCGCCAGACCGGATCGATGGCGACGGTCAGCTCGAGGCTGCGCCACCCGATGGCCCGCAGGCGGAGTGATGCAACGCTCGGCGCACGCAACCCGACAAGGCCGATCGTCCGGTCGGAAGATGTGGTGGTCAGTCGCCAAAGCCTCCCGACCGTTCCGGCATCGACGCTGTCGGAGATCAGGCGGTGGGCGGTTTCGCCAAACCGCTCGTCGCTGTCGCTGAAGAGCTGCCTTACATCGGGCTGCTCGAGCAATCGCGCGAGAGCCTCCCCGTCGCCGGCCGCGACGGGGAGGAGGGTCAGCCGGCGCGTCCGGATCTGGTCCGCCATGTCTGCCTGCACAGCCGTCTGGCCGCAGCCCGCCCAACGCAGCGAGGAATGGGCTCCCGCCTACCGCTCGAACCTCTTGAACTTGATCCTGTGCGGCTCGATCGCTTGCTCGCCCAGGCGGCGCTTCTTGTCGGCCTCGTAGTCCTCGAAGTTGCCTTCGAACCACTCGACGTGGCTGTCGCCCTCGAAGGCCAGGATGTGCGTCGCGAGACGATCGAGGAAGAAGCGATCGTGCGAGATGACCACGGCACAGCCCGGGAAGTCCTCGAGCGCGGCCTCCAGCGATGAGAGCGTCTCGGTGTCGAGATCGTTGGTCGGCTCGTCGAGCAGCAGCACGTTGCCGCCCTCTTTCAGCATCTTGGCGAGGTGCACGCGATTGCGCTCGCCGCCCGACAGCAGGCCCACCTTCTTCTGCTGGTCCGCGCCCTTGAAGTTGAACCATCCGCAATAGGCGCGGCTGTTGATCTCGCGCTTGTCGGAGAGCTTCATCATGTCGAGCCCGCCGGAGATCTCCTGCCAGACGGTGTTCTTGTCGTCGAGGTGCGCGCGGCTCTGGTCGACATAGGAGAGCTTCACCGTCGAGCCGAACTTGATCTCGCCCTTGTCGGGCTTCTCCTGGCCCGTGAGCATACGGAACAGCGTCGTCTTGCCGGCGCCGTTCGGGCCGATGATGCCGACGATGCCGCCCGGCGGCAGCTTGAACGAGAGATTGTCGATCAGCAGCCGGTCGCCGAACGCCTTGCTCAGCCCTTCGACCTCGATCACCTGCTCGCCGAGGCGAGGCCCGCGCGAAATCTGGATCTGCGCCTTGCCCACCTCCTCGCGGCCGGCCTCCTCCTGCAGCTTCTCGAAGGCGGTGATGCGCGCCTTGCTCTTGGCCTGCCGGGCTTTCGGCGAAGAGCGGATCCATTCCAGCTCGCGCTTGAGCGTCTTGGCCTTCGACTCCTCCGTGCCCTTCTCGCTCTCCTCGCGCTTCGCCTTCTGCTCGAGCCAAGACGAGTAGTTGCCCTTCCACGGCACGCCCTGCCCGCGATCGAGCTCGAGCGTCCACTCGGTGATGGTGTCGAGGAAGTAGCGATCATGGGTCACGAGGATCACGCAGCCCGCGTACTCCTTGAGGAAGTTCTGCAGCCACGCGACGGATTCGGCGTCGAGATGGTTGGTCGGCTCGTCGAGCAGCAGGATGTCCGGCTTCGACAGCAGGAGCCGGCAGAGCGCCACGCGCCGCTTCTCGCCACCCGAGAGCTTCGTCACGTCCGCATCGCCCGGCGGGCAGCGCAGCGCGTCGAGCGCCACCTCGACCTGCGCGTCGAGGTCCCAGAGGCCCTCCGCGTCGATCTCGTCCTGCAGGCGCGCCATCTCGTCGGCCGTCTCGTCCGAGTAGTTGGCCGCGATCTCGTTGTAGCGGTCGATCTTGGCCTTCTTCTCGGCGACGCCCTCCATGGCGTTGCCGAGCACGTCCTTCTCCGGATCGAGCTCCGGCTCCTGAGCCAGGTAGCCAACCTTGATGCCGTCGGCGGGACGCGCCTCGCCGAGGAAGTCGTCGGTCACGCCGGCCATGATCTTCAGGAGGGTCGACTTGCCCGCGCCGTTGAGGCCCACGACGCCGATCTTGGCGCCCGGATAGAACGACAGGTTGATGTCCTTCAGCACCTGCTTGCCGCCCGGATACGCCTTGGACAGCTTGTGCATGTGATAGACGAATTGCGGATTGGCCACGGAGGGCTCCTTGTGCTGGCGCCTTCGGTTGCCCACCCGGCAACCGGCGCGCCTCTCGGCTGCGTAATGTTCTGGGGTTGGCCCGTATGTAACGGATCGGGGGGGCAGGCTCAAGGTCAGGGGGCCGGAGCTGCATGATCTGCTTGTTGGAGCGAACGTCGATGGACCGGGCTGACGAGATCTTCCTCCGCGTGAGGTCGCTGGGTCTATCGGAGCTCATTGGTCTCGCGTCCGCCGATCCAAAGTCCGATCTCGGCGAGGCCGCAATCTGTGAGCTTCAAGTAAGGGGCGGCTTGGACGTGCTTGAGGCCGCATTGGCTCTCGTCGAGGACAATGCGTCCCCGACACGGCGCAGCGCGGGTGCCTGGGTGTTGACGCAACTGGGTGCTGCGGCTGGTGCATTCGATCACGAGGCGGGTAAGGCTCTAGTTCGCCTGCTCGGCGATCCCGATCCAGGGGTTCTGGCAGCCGCTTGCAACGGGGTCGGCCGTCGATTGAAAGATCGAGCCGTAGGTCTTTTGCTTCCGTTCCGCGACCACAGCGAGGCGATCGTCCGCTTCCATGTCGCAATCGGCCTTCAGCAGGCGACGAGCCGGGAGGCCGCAGAAGCCCTCTTGCCGCTGATGCGAGACGGCAACAGGGACGTCCGCGACTGGGCCACGTTCGGCGTCGGGTCGATCCTCGACGAGCACGATTTTCCCGCGCTGCGCGAGGCTCTCGCCGCGCGGCTTGCCGATGACGACGCGGAGGTCGCAATGGAGGCGATAGCCGGCCTCGCCCTGCGAAAGGATCCCCGTGGGCTTGCGGCACTGGAGAAAATTCTGGCGCGAGATTCGTCCGAGGTGATGGCGGGGCATCTCCACGCTTGCGCGGAGCTGGGCGAGCCTTCGCTTCTCCCTGCTTTGCGGGCCCTGCAGGGAGCAACCGCAACGGATGACAATGCCTACTGGAAAAGCAGTCTCGACGACGCCATAGCTGCCTGTGAAGTGGCAGGCGGCCGGTAAGGCGCCAGCTGCCCGGCATCTGACCATGCTGCCAGTCGGCATGCGAGGTGTGCTAAGCCTTTGCGATCCTAGATCGGAGCCGCCATGGCCAGCGGTGCTGTCAAGCTGATGACCGCCGACGAGTTCCTCCGGTGGCAACAGGACCAGGAGGCCCGCTACGAGCTCGTGGACGGCATCCCGATCGAGATGATGACCGGGGCGAGCGATGTGCATGATCGGATCGTCATCAATCTCATCATGCTTCTCGGACAGCAGTCGCGCGGCTCACGCTGCCGGCCGACGACGGCAGACATCGCACTGCGCACCCGGCATCGCGGCGTCCGCCGCCCGGACGTGACGGTCAACTGCGCGCCGCTCAAGGGCGACGTCTACGAGGCGCTCGAGCCGCGGATGGCCATCGAGGTGCTGTCGAGGTCCAACGCCGGCGTCGCCTGGGAAAGAAAGCTGCTCGAGTACCAGCGGCTCGGCCTCGACTATATCCTGCTCGTCGACTCGCGGTGCGTGGCGGCGACGCTCCTCACCCGCAACGAGGCCGGAGCCTGGGACACGTCCGATTTCGATCGCCTCGCCGACATGATCGTCCTCGACCGGATCGGCTGCCAGCTGCCGATGGCCGAGGTCTACGACGGCTCGGGCCTTGGGGAAGGCGAGCCGCCGGCCGAGCCTGCCTGATCTCGACGGCGCTGGCTGGCGAGCGCCCACGGCGCTAGACACGTGGCAATCGTCGCCTGCCTTCGCGGCGCTCCGCTGCGCATCGCCCCGATCCGGAGCCTCCAGCCATGACCACTGCAAAGGACCGCGAGAGCCCCCCTCGCAACGAGCACGCCGTTTGCGCGATCAGTGGTCGCCGCTACCACCGTCGCTCGCTGACGGCACTCGAGCACGTGCGACCGGGGCTGGCCGACCGCATCCACCGCGACCATCCGGGCCTGCCGGCCGATGCGATGATCGGCCTCGACGAGATCACCCGCTACCGCCGGCAATACAGCGAGGAGCTGCTGAAGGAGGAGGTGGGCGAGCTGACCGAGCTCGAGCGCAAAGTTGCCGAAAGC
>JBFWQN010000434.1:0-4972 GCA_050249405.1 Hyphomicrobiaceae bacterium
TGCCGCTCGAAGAACGCCCGCGCCTCGCCTTTGGCGACCTTGGGAGGCAGCGCCGCCGCAGCCTTGCACGACGGCATCAGAAGCGGTGCGATCGCCTCGCCGCCAGCCGCCGGGCTGTGTCTCGGCGCGGTGACCCGGGCGCACGACGCCTGAAAGGCATGCAGCGCAGCCGCGTGGTCGTCATCCGCCCAACCCGGCAGCTCCGCATACGCGATCGGATCATAGGTTGCAGCGATCATGCGCGTGGCCTTGCCTTTGGGCGATCCCGGCCCGTTCGCCTTGGGCGCTGCCGCTCCGCTGCCTGGCCCAACGGGTGCAGCCCGTGGCGAGCTGTGACGATCGGGCTTGACCGACGGGGCCCCGGCCTGAGCTTGCGCTCCCGGCTGGACCGGCTGGCGTACTTCGGCCGCTGCCGGAGATCCGAGCATCGATGCAGCGACACCAGCACCCCACGCGGCGCGCAAAGCTGGTCGTAGCCGCGCGGCGATGCCGAGCCTTGTCACCGACACCCCCGTCACCCGAGTGACCCGGCGCCCCATCCCCGGAGCGCCGCCCCCTTCGCCCGATGTCAGGCCGGTGCCTGCGTCGCAACCAGTTTCCAGTTCGGATCGCGAGAGGCGACCTCCCTGGCAAAGGTCCAGATGTCGATGACCTCCTTGATGCGCTTCGGGTCGCCCGAGATGACCACGCCATTGCGGTCGCGCGTGGCCGAGATCAGCTCGCTCGAGAAGCGCATCGTGACATGCGCCGTGCCGCCCTTCAGCTCGGCCTCGACGATGTCCGCCTTGTTGATGCCGACGAAGCTCTGGTCGATCTGGTCGCCACGGCTCTCACGCTCCGAGATGGACGTCGCGAAGCCATCGAACACCTCTCGGCTGAGAAGCGTTTTCAGCATCTTGCGGTTGCCCTCCGCGAATGCCGTGACGATCATCTCGTAGGCCTGCCGCGCACCCACCATGAAGTGCTCGGGATCGAAGTTGCTGTCGGCCCGCGCGATGGCCAGCAGGCCGTCCGCGAGCACCTCGTTGCCGGAGGCGATGGTGCGCACCTTGTCCTCGATGCCGGCCGCCGTCGCCGAGGCCGCACTGCCCTTTTCGGCGATCGCCTCCGCCCGCTCGCGCCGTGGCAGCGTCACGACCTTGTCTTGGCCCTGCGCGGCGGCTCGCGCCCGCTGCTCGGCCTTGTACCGCTCGACGCGCGCGTCGTCCTCGCTGGTTTTCCGGCCGAGCACGCTCCTGAGGCGCAGCACGATGACGACTGCCAACACGAGGAACAGCAGTGTGAAGATGTCGATCTTGCCGTCCATGCTCTATGGTGCTTTCCAAGCAGAGGGTCGCGAAGGCGACCCAGGACCACCGACTGGGATATACTGTTCGTCGCCGGGATGCTCCAGACGTCGACGGCAGTTCTCGGGTGCTGTGCCCGTCGGGTTAGGCCAAAGCATCCGGTGCCCGACCCTCGATGCCCTGGACAGCACCACGGAATTTAGGCGATCGAGGCGATGAAGCCAAGCGGCCAACGCAGCTACTCGAAAGTGCAACGGACCAAAAACCTCGGCTGCGTCCAATGTGTTGAGCAGCAATCGGGATCGTTGTCCCGTGGGGCAGGCCGGCCGGAGCCTGCAATCGACGGCTGCGATCCAGTCCAATTCTCGCGCCGGGAAACACGAACGTGATCGGTCTCGTCCTACTCGTCGCGCTGCCGCTGATCGAGATCGCCGTGCTGATCAAGGTCGGCCAGTCGATCGGCTTCTGGTGGACGCTCGCCATTGTCGTCGGCACCTTCACCGCCGGCATGATGGTGCTGGGCCGCAGCGGTTTCACGTCCGCAATCAAGGTTCGAGAGGCTCTGGCCCGTGGCGAGCCGCCCGTTGCCGCCATGATCGACAGCGCCCTGGTCGTGGTGGCGGGGGTGCTCCTGATGACGCCGGGACTCATCGCCGATGCCGTTGGCCTCGCGCTGCTCGTGCCGCCGTTCCGCCGCTGGCTGGCGGGCGTCGCGCTTCGCAACTCCGTCGTCGTGGGGAGCGTCCGCGTCGATGGCCGCAGCTTCGAGGCGGGCCCGGAGACCATGGCTCGCCCTGAGGCCCGGCCCGAGCCGCCCCCCACGGCCGACGGCGGCGGCCCGCTCATCGAGGGCGAGTTCGAGCGGCTCGACGAGCGCCCGATCGATCCCCGCCGCCGGCCGCGCCAGCCGGACGAGCCCAGCTGACGGCGCGGCGACCTCGCGCGGCCCGTAACGTGCGGTAAATCAATGACAAGGTTTCTGGTCTAGGGTCGGGATGCGAGCCCTTGCCGTGCTCGAGCCGGCGTGCCCCTGCCCGCCGCCCCAGTCGCCGGAGCCGACGCCATGAATGCCAGGATCGCCGGACCTCAGCCGTCCATGCCGCAGCTGCCGTCCTTCCGTTTCGGAGCCGGCGTCGCGGCTCTGATTGCGCTCTTCGCACTGTCCGTCCTCTGGATGGGCATCTATCGCATCGATGCCGGCCATGTCGGCATCGTAAAGCGCTTCGGCAACGTGATCCGTGTGGTGGATCCGGGCCTTCAGGTCAAAATTCCCTACGCCGACACCGTCGAGGAGATGGAGGTGCGCGAGCGTGCCTACTCGGTGGAGCTCGCCGCCGCCTCCCAGGACCCGCTCGAGCTGCCGATCACGGTCACGGTGAACTGGCTGGTCAAGCGGTCCAACGTGCAGGACCTCTACATCCAGTTCGGCTCGCTGGAGCAGTTCGAGAGGCGCATCATCCAGCCCCGCCTCAACGACGTCGTGAAGGGCGTCACCAGCGGCTACACCGTCAACGATCTCCTCCGCAAGCGCACCGAGTACCGCGATCGCTCGCAGAAGGCCTTCGCCGACCGCATGCCGGACGATATCCAGATCACCGGCTTCTCGATCGTCAACATCGGCTTCCCGCCCGAGTACACCAAGGCGATCCGCGACAAGCAGGTCGCCCGCGAGGGAGCCGAGACCGAGCGCTTCGTGCTCGAGCGCCAGAAGCTGACGACCACCCAGGTCACCCAGACGGCCATCGCCCAGCGCGACGCCGACAAGGCCCGTGCCGACGGCCGCGCCTATGAGATCAAGGTGCAGGGCGAGGCCCAGGCCGAGGCCGTGCGCGTGCTCGGCCAGGCGCTGGCTCAGAACCCGCTCGTGGTCGAGTATCGCAAGATCGAGAAGTGGGGCGGCCAATTCCCGACCACTTTCATGGGCGGCGAGCAGGGCGTCAACATGCTGTGGCAGCTCCCCGGAGCGACCGGCAGCGCCACCCAGTCGAGCGGCGCTCGGGCAGGGCAGCAGCAGCCAGCCGCGGCAGCGCGGCAGTAACAGGCCGGCCCACACAGTGTGCGAATTTCGCGGACTTCTTTCCCGCGGCCGCAACAACCTTCACCATCCCATCACCTCCCGCGCCACGCGGAAGGTGTTGGCGTAGGCCGCGACGCTGGCCGTGATGGGCTCGGCGTAGCCGCCGCCGATGGCGATGGAGACGGGGAAGCCGCGCCACCGGCACATCTCGAGCACCATCCGGTCGCGCTCGGCGAGCCCGTCGTGGGTCAGCGCCAGCCGCCCGAGCCGGTCCTCTTTCAGCGGGTCGACACCGGACAGGTAGAGCACCAGGTCCGGCCGGTGCGCCTCGATGGCCGGCAGCACGTCGGCGAGCGCCGAGAGGTAGGCCCGGTCCTCCGTGCCGTCGGGCAACTCCACGTCGATGTCGGAGGGCACACGCCGGAACGGGAAATTGCGCGCCCCCTGCACGCTGACCACCAGCATGCCCGGCGTCCCCACGAGAATGGCCGAGTTGCCGTCGCCCTGGTGCACGTCGAGATCGAGAATGGCGATACGCTGCAATCGTTCTTCAGCCAGCAGCGTCAGCGCCACCACCGCGAGGTCGTTGAACACGCAGAAGCCCGACCCGAAATCCCGGTGCGCGTGATGGGTGCCCCCGGCAAGCTGGCCCGACAGGCCATGCTCCAGTGCCCACCGTGCCGCAGCGAGCGAGCCGCCGACCGTTGCCATCGAGCGCCGCACGAGCGCAGGGCTCCATGGCAGGCCGATGCGCCGCACGGCATCGGCCGAAAGCGTGCCTTCGATCACGCCCCGGACGTAGTCGGGGGAGTGGGCACGTTCCAGATCTGTCACCGTCGCGGCGGGTGACGGCGCAAGCATGCCGGCGGTTGCGATTCCCTCCCCCTCGACGGCCTCGCGCAATAGGCGGTACTTCACTGCCGGAAAGCGATGTCCCGGCGGCACCGGCATCTCCTCGACATCGGGGAAAAACAGCTTCACACCGAACTCCTGTCCGTGCTGAACGCTTTCGTCGTCGACGTCAGGTGCCGAATTTTCAGTAGACGCATATCGCGGTGCGGCTCTAGTGTTCGGGCTGTATCGGGGAGTGGGGGCGTCATGCAGTTGTTCGATCGTTTCGCTTGGGCGCGCTCGCGAAGCGCGGAGTTGCCGACGCAGGACCGATCGGTGCAAGCCGCAGGCACAGCGATGGGCACTTTGAGCATAGCCGACATGTTTGCCGGCGCGGTGGCCATGACACGGATGTGCTCCTTGCATCGCGACGGCCGCAAATGCGGCGCCAACTGCCATTGCGAGGATTATCTCTGAGGCTGCTGCCTCGCACGCCTTACGACTCGCCCGTTTTGAGGCACCTGGGCTCCGGCTCGCAAGTGCATCCATAGACGCATGCCACCGATCGGGTGCGGCACTGGTCGGCCGCTCGCGCGTAGCCGACGCCATAGGTGAGCGTCTTGCCGCGGCAGGTGCAAATCTTCGCGCAGGCGCCCGCGACGACACTGCCCCCGAGCGGAGGTTGAGCCGGAGACGACCGCTGCGACCCTCCAATGCACCTGTCGCCGACACACGGTCCGGGGCAAGGCACGCGTGACACCTCCACCGTCTGGCACGACCCCACGCACATGCTGCGCCGCGTCACCAGCGAGTTGCCTTGGCACACGGAGCGAGGCTG
>JBFWQN010000435.1:0-4970 GCA_050249405.1 Hyphomicrobiaceae bacterium
CTCCATCTGTGTGGCAGTCGGGACGAGCCCCGTGATCGTGACGTCGATCGACGCCGGCAGCGGCGCCGCAACGATCGGCGTGGCCGTGCCCGGCCGAAGCCCGTCAATGTGCTCGCGCACGTCGTCAACGTCGACACTTCCCGGGATGCCGTTGGCCGTCGAGCCGTCGACCATGAACCAAAGGCCGATCGTCCCGGGGCCGTAGCTCAAGCTCTCGGTCCACACGCGCCGCACCGGCGAGACTTCGGAGGCCCAAACGATGTAGTCCGCCAGCGAGCCGCCGCGGGGCGGATTGGCCATGCGGAAAAGCAGCCGGTCGCGGTATGCCTCGTCGCCCTCGATGTCGGCGCCACCGCCGAAGCCGTCGGCGTCGATCGCAATGGCTGTCACCCCCTCAATGGGGGAGCGCAGCGCCAAGGACGTGCCGCCCTCGCTGTTGCCGTTGCCGCCAGTCTCGACAGCCTCGCCCGCGATCTCCGCCTGCCCATCGAACAGCGTCGCCTCGGCGATCGTGCGAAGCTCGAGCCCGTCGCTTCGCGCCATCACCGTGCCGGCGGGGATCACCGTGAGACTGGCACCAGTCGCGACGATCGTGCCATGCGCCCGGCGAGCCGGCTTCCGCGCCATCTTGAACTGTGCGCCGTGCTCGTCGAGCTGATCACCGTCGGACGAGGTGACGAACCGCTGCTTCCTGATCCAGTCGAGGTACTCGAAATTCATCTGGACCAAGCCGGCCGCCGTCTTGACGAACGGGTGCTCGGTATTGGGCCACAGAAGCGCATCGGTCCCGGGAAGCTCGGCGCGATGCCGCTCGAATGCGATCTGCACCAGCTGCTCGAAACTCGGGATCGAGTAGGCCATGTCACCCCCTATGCGGCGAAGGCGACGCGCTCCCCGCGCGCCCGCCCGAGCTGTTCCCAAAGCACCTCGAAACGCTCGTCGTAGACCACGGCGCCATCCCGCCCGTAGGCGCGCACCGCCATCGCCAGCACGCCCGTTTCCGGGTGCCCCCAGCCCAGGCTCCGGTGGCTCGCCTCCGTGTCCACCTCGAAGACGGCGACCGCCCCCTGGTCGACGAGCACCTGCAGCGCTTCGAGCGCATATTCCTTGGCCCGTTGCGCCACCTCGTCATTCAGCAGCTCGCGCTGCAGCAGCCAGAGCCGCGATCCGAGGTCCGTGTCGCCCTGCTCGTCCGCCCGCGCGACGCCATCGCCCCACCATCCACGCCGGTTCGGGTCCAGATCGTCGGGCAGCCTGTCGTCATCCCGGGCGCGGGCATCGGCGAAAAGCTGGATGATGACCGACGTCTGAAGAGCCATCGTCGAGCGCAGGCCGCCCCGGTTCTTCACCTCGCGTCGGCCGGCCAGATCGAAGTCGAAGTAGGCGAAGGCTTCGGCGTGAACCTTCAGAACGAGGTCCGGCGAGAGGAACGGCTGCTCGCCGCACGCCTCACTGCTTCTCAGCCTGATTTTCCAGCTCACGGCGCCGTCTCCTTGACATCGTTCGTATGAAGCGCCGGCCGCGCGCCGTGTAATCGAGCGGCGTTGTGTCGACGAAGCCGCGATCCACGAGCATCGCCACATCCACCGCGCTCGCCTGCTCAAGCAGGCGCTTGTTCGCTTTGCTCATGGAGGCCTCAGATTTGACCGCTGGCGGCCGGGAGCGCGCCGGGGCATCACCGGCCGCGGAGATGACGAAACGGCCGCCACGCGCGCTCTGGTGGGCTCAGATATGGACGCCGTTGCTGTCGACGTGCACGCCGCCCGTCGTCATGTTGCCGGCGTGCTCGATGTCGCCGCCGACGATGAGCTTGTTAGTGACGACGACTTCCGGCGCCTCGAGCGTGATCTTGGCCGCCTTCAGCTTGGCGTCGCCGATCACCTCGGCATCGAGCGTCTTGGCCTTCTTCACGAAGACGTTGCCCTGGCCGTCGCCGTACACGAGCAGGCCCGAGCCATCGTAGAAGCCGGCCGACCAGTCGGGCAGGCCCTTCGGACGTTTCTCGGGATGCTCGCCGCCGAAGAAGACGGGCATGTCGCGCGTGCCGAGTGTCGTGACGATGCCTTGCGCGCCCTTCCCGGGATTGCTGATCATGCCATGCGGGCGCACGCGCAGGACTTCCGTGTGCTCTTCGCCCTCCAGGCCTCCATAGTCGACGTACTGCTCGGGGTTGCCGTCATCGAGCTTGCGCAGCTCGGCCCGGTGCATGCCGTTGATCTGCAGATCGTCGACATCCTGATCATATTCCCGATAGGTCATCGCGCCTTCCACCCCTTGTAGCTCGGCGCCTTTGCCGACTTGCTGCCGCTCTTGCCGCCCTTCCCGCCAAGGGCTTCCGGCTTGACCAGGGTGAGGTGCGCCACCGATCCTTGGGGCTCTTGGTCCTGCGTCAGCTCGATCGTGTCGACGCATAGATCATGCGCCAGTCGAGCGCTCGGCACCTCGCACCATACGAGCCAGCCCGGCTGCCAGATACGGCCACCGAGGTCGCGAAAGCCTTGCGTCTGGCAAGAGCACTTCACGCTGTCGCCGTGCCGATTGTCGGCGACGTTCTCGGCGTGGGCCTTGGCCTCGTCCGGCTTCATGGACGCCTTCGGCACGATCACCTTGACGGTCCCGGGCCGGCCGCCGCTGTCGGTCGCCTCGCCCTTGCTCCGCCATTCCTTCGTGTCGGCGCCCTTCGGTACGTGGCTCTTGACCTTCACTTTCTCCATCCGATCCTCGGATGAGAAGGTGGCCTTCACCTTCATGGCGTTCTCACCTTCGATGAGGCCGCCAGCGTGCCGATGCTTGCCGTGCTTCGTGATGATGATGCCGCCATCCTCGGTTCCGGTGAGCCACAGCCCGTCCTTGCCGATGATCTTCTGCAGCGCCTTCATCTGAGTGTCGCCGACGTTGCAGCGTATCTTGTCGAACTTGCGCAACTTCTCGTCGGTCTTGTAGCCGATGCCAGACGTGTCGATCGACTTCGCCACGTCGAGCGCGTCCTTGTTCTTCCATTCGTGCGTTGGATGGTCGACGCTGGACTTCACCGCGTCGGCGCCGCGGCTTTTCCCGGTGAGCTTGATGGCGTGCTCTTCGGCTTCGAGGTCGATCTCGATCTCCGTGATCCGGCCGACCACGAGCACGTCGCCGTTGCTCGTGAGGACGCACGGATCATTGAGATTGATCGCAAAGGCCGCTGCCGCCGGGCCTTCGTCACCGATGGCGCCAACCACTTGGAAGCTGCGCTCCGGCGAGCGCGCCCCATAGCGGACGGACATCGATCGCCAGCCGCGATACTCCATCCCGCCGACCGAGACGGCAACGATCTCCACCCCCATCCTCGCCCCCTCGATTTATTCCGGCGCCTCGGCCTCGAAGGACGGCGGCATGAACGCGGGATGCCGAACCCGGTTGCGCCGCGCCAGCTCCGTCGCTCTCTTCGTGTCGCCATAGAGCCGCCATGCCCAAACGAGCGATGGCTCGGAAGCATGCGCCTCCACCATGATCGTCGGGCGGAGGTCGGCCACCTTCCGGCTTATCGCCATCGCAGCGCGGTTCCGCACCTCGTCGAGAGCCGCGAAAGCCCGGCCGCCGGTCGCCAGCTCGCGCGCGAACAGCTCGGCGAGGTCTGCCCGCGCCTGGATCGCCTCGCGCCGCGTTGGATAGTCCGATTGCGCGACCGCTATGGCGTACTCGATGAGCGCCTGCCGACGCATCATGCTGTTGATCACCGCCTCGTTGCGGGCCTCGGCGAGCACTGACGGCGCCGCCGCCCATGTCGCCGGGTATTCCGCCGACGATGCGCCGGTCGCAGAAGCGGCGATCGTCACGCTCGACACTGGCGGCGACATGGCGCTCGCGGCCACGGCAGCCTCTTCGGCCGTCAGCGTGACGGGATCGTAGGACGCGAGCTGCGCGAGCGCGCGGACCGCCACCTCATTCGATGGCGAGCTGAGACGCACGAGTTGCATCACGTCGGCCATCTCGCTCCAGATAGTCGCCGGCTGATCCTCCCGCCCGAGGTCAAGATGGTTGCTGGCGCTCTGCACAAGACCGGGCCCGGAAAGGGCATAGCGGGTGACATCTCGATTGAGACGCTCGATCCTGTAGACGAGCTCGGAAGCATTGGCGGCAGTCTCGGCGGTGGCACTCAGGCTCGTCACCTGCAGCGCGTCGACAGCCTGGAGCCACGTGGAGATGGTCCCGGCCGCCGCGTCGATCACCCAGGACGCTTCGGCGATGGCGTTGTAGCTCGCGATGAAGTCGAGCCCGATCGCCTGGACGGCCGCCTCGCCAGCGACAGAGACGAGACGCTCGAGCAGGCCGGTCGTGAATGTCCCGAACTCGGTCCCGGCCTCGATGAACTCGAGCTGGAATGCGATGAGGCCCAGCTTGTCCCGGTTGTGCTGGCGAGTGCACGTGTGAGACTTGACCGAGATCGAGCCTTCGGTCGGCAGCACCAGCGCGCCAGCGCCGCGGCGGCGACAAGCCGACACGAGCGCCGACTTCTCGGCAAGGACATTGCTACTGGCAACGTAGGCGGTCACGGAAATGTGGATCACCTTCTCGCCAAGGTCTTCGACGAAAGGTCGGTCCCTGTTCGGGAACTCGTGCACCTTCAGACGCCGGCCGTACTTGATGTCATCGTGCTCGACGAAGAAGGGCACGCCTCGGAAGGATGCCCGCCGTAGCGTTTTCAGCCAATCGGGCGGGCAGTCCGCCATCGTCACCTCCCTCGGTAGCTCGATCCGTTCGGCGTCGCGACGCCAGGGGCGGAAGCCGTCGGCGTGCCGCTCGACTGCCCACCTCCGCCACCGACCACGACGGTCTGCGGCACCTGCAGCCGCTCAGCCGCCGCCTCGATCGCCTTCGCGGCTTGGTTCAACGCGCTCGCGGGCTCCCGTAGCGGCTCGCCGATCTGCGAGACATCCGGCAATGGGCCAAGTTCCGGCGAAATATCTGGCACCTTCGGAGCGGGCGAGATC
>JBFWQN010000436.1:0-4969 GCA_050249405.1 Hyphomicrobiaceae bacterium
GCCAGCTCATGCGCCTCAACGTGACCATGACGGTCGGCACCGGGCGTCGCGCCGACGTCGCGGGCTATCGCGTCGGCGGCAAGACGGGCACCGCGGAGATGCCGGGAAAAGGCGGCTATCTGGCGAAGTCCGTGATCTCGTCGTTCGTCGGCGCCTTGCCCATGGACGAGCCGCTCTACGTGCTGATGGTGTCGCTGTTCGAGCCGCAGGCGTCGGAGGGAACGCACGGTGGCATCACCGCCGGCTTGAATGCTGCCCCGGTAACGGCCCGGATCGTGACCCGGATCGCGCCCATGCTCGGCATCCTGCCCCGCGCCATCGAGCCGCTGCCGTGAACGGCGCGGCACGATCCGGAGCAGGCTCGGCGGTGGCAGGACCCGGAGGCACAGGTTTCGGTGGCGATTGACAGTGCTCGCCTCGTGGCGCTCCAATCCAGGCTCGCCGAGGAGGAGCCCGCCGACATGGCCTACAGCAGGATCGAGGTGAAGCCTCTCGCCGGTGCCATCGGCGCCGAGATCGTGGGCGTGGACCTGGGCGCCGCCCTCGCCAACGAGGTGATCGACGAGGTGCACCGCGCCTTTCTCGACCACCAGATGATCTATTTCCGCCATCAGCGCTTCTCGCCGGCACAGCAGGTGGCGGTCGCCCGGAATTTCGGCAAGCCCGCCATCTATCCGTTCCTGAAGGGGCTGGACGGCCAGCCCGAGGTGCACGAGATCATCAAGACCGAGACGGACAAGAAGAATTTCGGCGGCGGCTGGCATTCCGACACGGCCTACAAGGAGCGGCCCGACATGGGGACGCTGCTCTACGCGCTCGACGTGCCGGCGGCAGGCGGCGATACGCTCTTCTCCAGCATGTACGCGGCCTACGAGGCGCTCTCGCCCGGCATGAAGCGTCTCGTCGAGGGCCTCTGGGCGATCAACAACTCGGACAAGGGCTATAAAGGCGGCCGTGCGGCGCAGGTCTCCCAGCTCGGCGGCATGGGTGCCGCCGTCGTGGCCAGCGCACCGGTCCTCGAGGCCGAGCATCCGGTCGTGCGCACGCACCCGGAGACCGGCCGCAAAGGCCTCTATGTAAGCCGGGCGCATACGTTGCGCTTCCGCGACATGACCGAGGAGGAGAGCGCGCCGCTGATCAACTTCCTCGCCGATCATGCCGTGCGTCCCGAGTTCACCTGCCGTCTGCGCTGGGAGAAGGGCACGTTCGCGATCTGGGACAATCGCTGCACCCAGCACTGCGCCTTGAACGACTACCAAGGGCACCGCCGGCACATGCACCGCGTTACCCTCGAGGGCGAGCGGCCGGCCTGAGCGGCGCGCCTCGCCAGGGTAGCGATCAGAAGGGGCAATCATGATGCCGCGGATCGAGCTTCACCGCCTCTCCGACGACGGTCTCGTCCCGAATAATGACCGCGTGCCCCTCGTCGTCTATCGCGGCGCGCTCGCCGCCGAGACCTGCACTGATAGCCATTTCGAGGCGCTCTTCGCCCGCCACGGCTGGTCCAATGCGTGGGTGAATGGCATCTATCCGTTCCATCACTATCACGCCACCGTGCATGAGGTGCTCGGCCTGGCACGTGGTCGCGCGGACGTGCAATTCGGCGGGCCTTCGGGCCCGATCGTGCCGGTCGCGGCCGGCGATGCCGTGCTCATTCCGGCTGGCGTCGGCCACTGCCGCCGGTCGGCCTCGCGGGACCTGTGCGTCGTCGGAGCCTATCCTGGAGGTGCGGACTGGGATCTCGTCCGAGCCATACCGGAAGCGCGGGCAGCGGCACTGGCCCTCCTCGCGCGGGTGCCGCCACCGTCCACCGATCCTGTGCTCGGCGGTCCGTTCGATTGCGCGGTGCTGTCGCGAGCGGCGGGCGCATGATGTGACGCGTGGCGACGGCTGGGCGATCGGCGGTCGGGCCGTCGATGCCGCGCGATCGGTGATCCTTGACAAACGGCCGCCGAGCCCGCTCGATTGGTGGAGCCGAGCACCGGCCGGTCGGAGGAGAATTGGTCCCGGTGGGCCATCCGGACTTCAAATCCGGAGAGGGTCGCAAGACGGCTCTTGGTGGGTTCGACTCCTGCCTCCTCCGCCAAATGTGCGAAAATATGCCATTTATTTCAATATATTAATCAGAAATAGTGGATGCTTACCCTGGTTTTCACCCTAGTCCGTGTTCGCGGACTGTTTCACCGAGACTGGTGGTCTGCGGTCAACGAAGAAGAGGGGCCCTCGCAAAGGCCCCATCAGTGGCGCTGCACTGGCCGCGCCCCTACTTGCTCACGCACGTCGCGCGCGCCTTGTCCCAGTACCTCCGAAATCCGCAACTGGGGCGCGCGACGATCGCGCGGAGGCGCGCGGTCTCTCCTGCGGTCTGCCCGGTCAGGCGCTCGATCTCGCGGGTCTTCTCGGCGTTCTCGAGGGCGAGGCGCAGGTTCGCCTCGGTCAACCTTTCGACCTCCGCCAGATGACGGGCCTGCGCCTCCATGCGCTCGTGCGCCCAGCGCTCGAGGTCGTCGACGCGGGCCGCGAGGGCCGCCAGCGACGTCTCGTGCGCATCGAGCGCTTCGCGGACGAGGCGGTAGCGGCCGTCGGCGAGCGCCAGACCGCCTTCGATGTCGCCGCGCAGGGCATCGACGGTGCGCAGGATGGCGAGCACCGTCCTCCACCTCTCTTCCGCCTCCTTGTGGTCCTTGATCGACTTCCACACATCGAACGCCTTGCGCGCGGCCTGGAAGGCCCAGCCGGGCAGCGACTTGCGCGCGCCGAGGATCGTGCGCATGAGCGCACCGATGGTCTCGTCCGCCGCCATCGTGCCCGGCGCCGCGAACGGCGACTCGGCCAGCGCCGACGCCACCCGGGCCGGGTCGGCGCCGGCTGGCGCGAAGCCGAGGCCAAGTAAGGCCGCGAGTGCGAGGACCAGCCACCAGAACGCCATGCCCCGCACGAGCGCAATGGCCTCGGCCGCGCAGAACCTGAGCGTCACGCCTGCGGTCCACCACGCGGTACGCGCCAGGGCGATGAGCACGGGACTGAGCAGCGGGCCGGCGAGGGCCGTGAAAATGAAGCCGGGGCCAAGCAGCTCAGGCGATGTGCCGAGTTCTGCGAGGTTCTCAATGGTTGCTGACGAGTCGAGGATGGCGGTGATGCTGAGCGCCTTCATGGGCGGGCTCCTTTCGCGTTGAAGGAGCCCCCCAATCGTCAGTGACCGTCGGCCGGCTACAACAGGACCGCCCGACGGCACTCAGCGGCTATTGCACGGGCATATCCGGCAAGAACGGACATTCGCGGACATAGTTGGACATTGCCGATCGACGGCTTGTTCGATCATGTTCCGGCAAAAGCTGTGCAGGAGCTGCGTCGCCGATGCCTGATGATGCCAATGACGACAAGCGAGACAGCCGCGGGGGCCCACGCCGGCGCGATGACCGCGACAGGCGCGAGGCCATTCCGGATCTGGACAAGAAGTTCAACGAGGTGCGCCGGCGCTGCACGCTCGGCTCGACGACAGCCGTCATCAAGGCGATCATGAAGAAGTTTCCGGCCGCGCGGCTCGACGAACGCGATTTTCGCCGGCAGCTCGAGAACGGCCACCTCAATTCCACCTATCAGAAGGCGCTGTGTGAATTCATCGGCCTCGATTGGAAGACGCAGGCCGGTATCCTGCGCGGGCCGCTGGACCAATTTTGCGAGGAGCTGGATCGCCTCGCCAGCGGCGTGTGTCTTGTCGAGGACCTGAGCTTCACTGACAACGCGAAGCTCCCCAATGATCTCGCGATGCTGGCGCTGGCAGCGCCGACCGAGGCACTGCCGGATCGGGCAGGAGCGGTCAATCTCACGTTCACCCTGAACTGCCCGGCGCCCTCCCACGGTGACGGTTTGTGCGTGAAGGCCGGGTGGATCGAATTCGACCTGGGCACCGGGTACGCGCCACACGTCCGGGACCGCCGTGGCTTCGGCGGCGGTCTGGTCGTCGACAACGCTCGCTTCACCGTCCATGATCCGGATCCGAAGAAGCCGAGCTGGCATGTCGAGGCGGTTAGTGGCGACTTTATCGGCATGGTGGCAAATGTTGCCTCGGACTTTCTGCTGGCCGCAGGGCTTGCGCCGCCGCACGATATCCGCCTCAGGTTTCGCGTCTTTGTCGCGAACATCGGCGTGAGCTTCCCTTTGCCCGAGGGGAAGACCGAGAAGGCCGCCAAATCGAAGCTCAAGCAGCGCCTCGCCCAGTTGAAGGCCGTCGTCGACGACGACGGCAAGGCTATCCTCGCGTCTATCGCAATCCGCCTGAAGGCGCGCCCCACGTCAACAACACCCGGAGAACCACGCTCATGACAAGCCGCCATGAGGCACTGGATGCCGCCATTGCGGCCGTTGATGAAGCCGACGACGCGTTGCCTTTCTCCGATCTGGTCAGAATCGCGGCGCAGGGGCGCGCGTTCGACAAGGCGCGCCACATGCGCTTCGGCGATTGGTCGGATGTCGACTTAGAAAAGAGCAAGCTGGTAGGGTTCGATTTCACCGGCGCCCACATTATCGGCTGCAAATTCGCCGGCGCCTCGATCGCAGGCGCGCGTTTCGACAAGGCGATCATCGACATCGTCCAGCCCTACGCCAAGCTCGACCCACAGCGGACAAGCCTCCGCGCCGCCGCCGACTGGGGCGCCTACGTCAAGTCCTGGCGCCGCTCCGACAATCCCCCCGACGACTCCCACCTCCCCATCGGCGCCATTTTCCAGGACGCGCCGTTCGCGCCCGAGATGGTCGTCGTGCCGCCGGGCACCTATATGCGCGGCTCGATGGAGCAGCAGTACTCGCGGCCGGTGCGCGAGGTCACCATTGCCCATCGCTTCGCCGTCGGCCGCTTCCCGGTGACATTCGAGGAAGGGGATTTTTCTCAAAAGCACACGGAATGGCAACGACTGTCGCACCAGGAACTGCGTTATCCTGATGTCCGTCAATGGGGTCGCAGGAGGCG
>JBFWQN010000437.1:0-4950 GCA_050249405.1 Hyphomicrobiaceae bacterium
CCCGGCAGCGGCTCGGCTGTGGGGCGCTTCTCGTCGGTGACGGTATCGCCGACGCGGGTGTCGGCCACCTGCTTGATCGCGGCGGTGAAGAAGCCGACCTCGCCGGGGCCAAGCTCGTCCACCGTCTCCTGCTTCGGCCGGAAGATGCCGACCCGATCGACGCCGTAGGTGGTGTCGGTGGCCATGAGCTTGATGCGCTGGCCCTTCCGCATCACCCCTTCCTTGACGCGGACGAGCACGACGACGCCGAGATAGGCGTCGTACCAGCTGTCGATCAGCATGGCTTTCAACGGCTTGTCGCGGTCGCCGACGGGCGGCGGCAGCCGCTGGACGATCGCCTCCAGCACCTGCTCGACGTTCAGCCCGGTCTTGGCGGAGACGCCGATGGCGTCCGAGGCGTCCAGGCCGATCACGTCCTCGATCTGGGCCTTGACGCGGTCGACATCCGCAGCCGGCAAGTCGACCTTGTTCAGAACCGGAAGGATCTCGAGGTTGTTGTCGAGAGCCTGATAAACGTTGGCCAGCGTTTGTGCCTCGACGCCCTGGCTGGCGTCCACGACCAGAATGGCTCCCTCGCAGGCTGCGAGCGAGCGCGACACCTCGTAGGCGAAATCGACGTGGCCGGGGGTGTCCATCAGGTTCAGCTGATAGGTCTTGCCGTCCTTGGCCTTGTAATCGAGGCGAACCGTCTGCGCCTTGATGGTGATGCCGCGCTCCTTCTCGATATCCATGGAATCGAGAATCTGGTCCTGCATCTCCCGGTCGGTGACATTGCCGCACAGCTGGATCAGCCGGTCGGACAAGGTCGACTTGCCATGGTCGATGTGGGCGATGATGGAGAAGTTGCGGATCAGCGCTGTGTCGGTCATGGGCGCCAGATAGCATCTCGGGGGACCGGAAAGAAGGGGCGCTTTGGGCATTCGGCAGTCGGCGATCTGGCCGGAACGGCCGAACCGGCCTAGAGTGCTGAGGCAGGCCAACGCAGGAGACGCCCCAAATGGCCAAGGACAGCACAATCCTGCTCGACCCGACGGGCGAGCACGAGCCGGCGAGCCGCAAGCAGACGGTGCGACCTCAATCTCTCGACGGCATCACCGTCGGGCTGCTCGACATCGGCAAGGCGCGCGGCGACGTGTTCCTGAACCGGCTCGCCGAGCGGCTCGGCGAGCGAGGCATCACTGTCAAGCGCTACGCCAAGCCGACGCCGAGCCGACTCGTCGCATCCGACACCAAGCAGCGCATGACGTCGGAGGTGCAGGCGGCGATCATCGGCCTCGCTGATTGAGGCTCTTGCACAACGTGCAGTTTGCACGACGGATCAAACTTGGACCTCGCGGGCGTGCCGGCGCTGATCGTCGCCACCACCGCCTTCACGCAAGCCGCCGACGTCCAGTCGAAGGCGCTCGGCTACGAGCCGACGATGGTGTGGGTGCCACATCCCATCCAGGACCGCACGGACGACGAGCTGAAAGCGCTCGCCGACCGCCACTGCGACGAGATCGTCGCGAAGATGACAACGAGAGCGGCGACCGGGTAAGGCCCGCCCCCGAGGCGGGCTCGCTCTGGACCGGCGCTCCCCGGTGCGCCTGGTCCGCTCGATGCCCGCCGCATTCGGGCAATCTCAGCCGGTAGAGCCGGCCTGCAACGGTCGGCCGTCCATGTCGGCGGCCGGCAGGCCCAGGTGGGTCATGACGGTCGGTGCGATATCGACGGCGCTCGACGCCGTGTCGCGACGCGCGCCCGAGGTGAACCCGCTGCCCTGAATCAACAGGAACGGCGACTGCTCGAAGCGGCCGAGACCGCCGTGCTGGCCGCAGCCCATGCGGTCGGGCTTGCCCGCAGCCGGCTTGGCGACCCAGCTCGTACCGGCAATCCCGTGGGCGTTCGGCTCCTCCGTCGCGGCCATCGCGACAGCGAAGGCGAGGCCGTGGCGCGCCGCCTGCCCAATCTCGCCGAGGCGATCGGCTCCGATCACCTCCCCCGCCCAGGACTGGCCGGTGAGGAAGCTGCCGATGGCCTCGACACGCGCGGCGTGGTCGGGATGGACATAGACGAGGGCCGAGGTGCCGTTGGATACGGCCATGACATCGCGCGAGCCGGGACCGGCCTTGAGGCCGGCTGCGACGAGGGCCGCATCGACGTCCACCACGCCGCCGACCGATTGGTGGCCATGATCCGAGCCGACGACCAGCAAGATATCGTCGCCATGAGCGCGTGCCTTCTCGACTGCCGCAATGACGAAGCCGGCCGTGGCGTCGGCCCCGCGCAAAGCAGCGAGCTGAGCGGGCGAGCCCAGTGGATAGGCATGCGATGAGTAGTCGGGCTCGGCGAGCCAGAGGACCCCGAGGGCCGGCGGCGCGGGCGCCGCCACGACAGCCTCGACGAAGCGCTCGGCCAGGGCGCGATCGCCCGCCGCGTCGATGGTGATGCGGTCGGCGGTCCAGCCGGTGACAGGCGTGCGGCCCGGGCCGAAGGAGCCCGCGCGGTGATAGACAGTGCCGTGGCCGTCGGGATCGTGAGCGTAGGCCGCGCCGGGAGAGACGTTGGAGTAGATCTCCGCGCCGCCGTGCTCGCGCACTCGCTCGGCCATCGTCGGCACGGCGAGCGAGCGGCCGGTCACCCGGCGCTTGTGTTGCAGGAAGCCCGGATGCCCAGCGTCGTGAGCCACGAGCCGGCCGTCCTCGATCAACACCAGGGTGTTGCCAGCGAGCTCGTGGCGGGCCGGGTAGCAGCCCGTCGCCATCGAAGACGACACGACACGCGTCGCCGATGGGAACACCGAGCGATGGCGCACGAAGGTCTCCGCCTCCTCGGCGTGCCGCGCCAGAAACGGCGTCAGCCGCGCGTCCAGCATGTCCCGCCGGAGTCCGTCGAGCACGACGATGATGGCACGCCGCATGAGTGTTTCCTCGTTCTCGGACGCTCGATGCAGCTTAGGCTGCGGGCAGAAGGCGGGCAGATGGCGTCGTCTCGATCCGCGGCGCCTCAGTTGCAGAGGTCGTGCAATCTGGTCGCAGCCTGTCGGCGGCGGCAGGCCCCTCGGCCGCGTGCAACGACAGGACGGCATGGGCCACCCGGGCGCAACCGGCAGCTTCGAGCGCGGCCTCGGCCAGCTGCTCGTCACGGGCAGGCGCGGCGAGGGTCACGCGGCGGGCGGCGCAGCGAAGCCGGGCAACGACCTCTGTCGCACCCGCGCCGAGACGTGCGATCTCCGCGATGGTGGCGGCCAGCATCACACGCTCGGTGTTGGCGACGGCATCGGCAATCTGCTCGCGCGCTGCCGGCGAGGCCCTGCCCTGCAGGAGGGCGCGACCGCCGGTCTCGAGGCTTTCGGCCATCGCGCGAGCCTCGCGGGCGAGCACGCCGGCGAGGCGGCGCTCGGCGCGATCGCGCCACCCGTTCAAGACGTGAGCGAGGGACAGGCCTCCGAAGCCAGCGAGGCCCGTCACGACGAGTTGATTCCGCGACAGCCAGCCGGCGAGGGCGCTATCGGCAATGACGGCTGCCGCATCGGGCAGCGGAGGCAGGGCGAGCAGGGTCCAGAAGAACGTCACGACGAGTGCTGCGATGGCCAGCCAGACGACGACGGCGGTCACTCTCGAATCCGTATTCAACATCTGCGTTCCCCCGATGTCCCCCTCGCGATCGCTCCCGCAGCCGGCATCCTGCGTCCAGCGGCTACAGCACGGCTAACCCGGAAGCCCGATCGCCTCCAGGATGGCGTCCTTCAGCGCCGTGGTCGCCTCTGTCCATGGCGCCCGGCGGCTCGCGACGAGATTTGCCTCGGAGCGCAATATGACGCCGTCGTCGAGGATGCGCAGGCCGTTGGCGCGAAGCGTCGAGCCGGTCGAGGTTATATCGACGATCAGCTCGGCGAGGCCCGCGGCGGGCGCGCCTTCGGTGGCCCCCAGGCTCTCGACGATGCGGTACATGGTGACGGTGTCCACCGAGCGGGCCTCGGCACCATAGCGGTTGCCGCCGAAGAACATGCGGGTCAGCGTGCGGTACTTGGTGGCGACACGCATGCGGGTGCCGTGGCGCCTGCGGAAGAGCAGCGCCGCCTCCTCGAGATCCGACATCGTCGAGACGTCGATCCAGAAGTCGGGCACGGCGACGACGACATCGGCATGGCCGAAGCCAAGGCGCCGCAGGAACTCCACCTCGGTCTCGGCCTCGGGAATGAGCTCGCGGACGAGGTCCTCGCCAGTGACGCCGAGGTGCACCTCGCCCTTGCGCAGCAGGTCGGCGATTTCGGAGGCCGATACGAAAGCCACCTCGACGCCGGGCAGCTCGCGCACCTCGCCGCGATAGCCACGCTCGTTACCGGTGCGCGCAACCGTGAGCCCGCCCTTGCCGAACAGCCGCGTGGTGTCCTCCATCAGGCGGCCCTTGGAGGGCACGGCCAGGACCAGCCTGTCGGTCGAAGCATCGTTCATGGGCGGCCTCCGCGGACGGCGAGCAGCAGCCGCTCGGAATGGATGGCGGAGCCTACCGCGGCGAGAGGCCGGTCCGAGCCGATGGCCTCGACCAGACGATCGTAGCGGCCACCTCCGGCGAGCGGCGCGTCGTCGCCGACGATGGGCGCGGCAACCTCGAAAACGAAGCCGGTGTAATACTCGAACTGCCGGCCGAAGCCGCCCGAGAACGGCGCATCGGAAACGTCGACGCCTTCCTGTGCCGTGAGCCGCAGCCGCTCGTCGAAGAGGGCGAGCGCCGGGTCGTTGTCGATCGACGTACCCTTGAGCAGGGCACGCACGGACTCGGTCGCGCCGCGGGCCGGCGTGGCGAGCTTGATGTAGGCATCGAGCAGCAAGGCAGAGCGCGGATCGAGCGGTGGCGACTTCAGGTCCTCGGCGATCCCCTCGAGCAGCTCGGCGATCTCGTCGAGGGTGCGCGTGCCGGCGATGGCGAGTCCCCGAGCCTCCAGATGCCGCTCCAGCGCCGCCACGG
>JBFWQN010000438.1:0-4939 GCA_050249405.1 Hyphomicrobiaceae bacterium
TGGCGTAGATGACGGAGACGGGCGGCTTCAGCGACTTCGCCTCGCGCCGACCTGCTCCCTCGAGATAGGACGCAGTGCGCTCGACGAGTGCCATGCCCTCGCGGAACACGGCATCGAACTGGCTCGACGCGGCGAAGCGCTCGCCGAAAGAGACGGTGACGGCGCGAGGCGCCTCACGACCGGACGGGAAAGTGCTGGAACTCATGGTCTGAACTGACACCGACGCTGACACGACCTTTACCGTACCCCGATACTCGCAGGGGCGGGTTAAGAAGTCACCCTGAATGTGCGCCGTTTCGGGGCACCCGAGTGACCTCCCTGTGGACCAAGCAAAAAAAGAGCCGCCTGGAGAGGCGGCCCGAAAGTGAACAGGGAGGCGTCGAACGGGGAAGCCCCGTCTCCAGCAAGCTGGATGCGCTGAGAATGCCGGAAATTGGCTAATACCCCGTTAATTCAAAAGGCCGGGTTCCCGAGCGTATCATTACGGGCCGGATCCCTCTTTTCCGGCGGCCGCTGCGCCTCAGCGCTTGAACAGCGAGGCGGCGGCGTCCTGCTGGCGCCGCTTCGTCGCGATCGTTGCCTGAATGCGCTCGATCTCGGCGGAAAGTGTCGCCACCCGCTCTTCGAGATCGCCGATCGACAGCATCGAAAGGTCCTCCCCGATCCTTATCTCGGCCTTCGGCCGCGGTCGGGCCTCGTCCCAGTCCATGGCATGTCCTCCGATCTCGGGCGCTCGCCGACGGTAAGCTTACCACCTCAGACCGGTCATGGCAGCCACCGGCGGCCGCGACAGCCCAGAGAACAGGCGCGTGACGACGTCGGGCGCCAGATCTCCCTTCTCGACGTGGATCGCGGAGGCGACGAACACGGAGCGCAGGCCGACGGCGGCCGCGCCTGCGATGTCGGTTCTCACCCCGTCGCCGATCGCGAGCACGCGCGCCTTGGCGACCGGCGCGCCGCGCGCATCCGCGATGGTCGCGAGCGCCAGCTCGTAGACGGGTGGATGCGGCTTTCCGGCGTACACCACTTCTCCGCCCAACTCCGCGTAGGCCGCCGCCAGCGCCCCCGCGCACGGCACGATCCGCTCGCCGCGCTCCACCATCAGGTCCGGATTGGCGCAGATCATCAGCGCCCCCCGACGACGGAAGCCTTCCAGCGTGGTGCGGTAATCCGCGACGGTCTCGGTGCTGTCGTCGAGAAAGCCCGTGCAGACGACGATATCGGCATCGCTGGACGGGGCGAATTGGATGCCCAGTCCCGCGAAGATGCCGAGGTCGCGGTCGGGCCCGAGATGGTGGATGCGCTTCTGCCGCCAAGCTTCGACGAGCCCACGGGTCAGGTCACCCGACGTCACGATTGCGTCGAAAGCCGCCTCGTCGACGCCGATCCGGCGCAATTGCTCGAGCGCAGCCGCGGCCGGACGAGGCGCATTGGAGAGCAACGCCACCGTGCCGCCCGCTGCTCTGTACCGCCGGCAGGCCTCGACCGCCTCCTCGTATGGTGCGACGCCATTGTGCATCACACCCCAGATGTCGACCAGCCACGCATCCGCCGTAGGCGCCAGCGCAGCGATGGATTCGATGATCGGAACCGGGCTGCCGGCGCTGCTCGTGTCGCTCATGCCTGACGCCGTAGCCGGAGTAGGCAGGCCGTGACAAGCCCTCCGAATGCCGCGCGCGTCGCCTCAGGCATCGTGCCACGGTCGCGCCGCAAGGACGTCCTCCGCCGGTCGCCGCCCGCCGAACATGGTGCCCTGGCCCATCATCACGCCGAAGCCCATCACACGCGCCAGACGCTTGGGATCGTCGATGCGGCGGACGACGAGGCCGAGGCCGCTTTCCGTCAGATGGCGGCAGACGTCGGCCGGACTGACCCGCTCCGCCCCGGCGACCAACATGCCGTCGAGAAAGACGTCGGCATCGAGCCGCGCGAACGTGAAGCCGCCGCCGGCAAGCTCGGCGAAATCCATGTCGAGGTCGGTGATGGAATCGATGCCGAAGCAGAAGCCGATCGCGGCCAGGCGGGCCAGCGCCTGCCACTCGACCGGTGCGAACGCGCGCACGTCGGCCTGCCGGAAGGTCAGTACCAGCCGGGCCGTGATCGCTCGGTCGCTGCCGGCGAGATCGGCCACATCCTCGTGGAATTGCGTGCTCGCCAGAGTTTCGGAATCGATGGCGCTCAGCACGCGCTCGCTGCCGTCGACCATGCGCTGCGTCACGAGACGCTTGGTGCGGGCGATCTTCACTGTGTCGATCAGCGCGAGCAGGCCGGTCCCGCGCACGTCGTCGGCGAATTCGGCGGCTTCGAGTGGGGTGCCGTCGGCATGACGCAACCGCACCGTCACGTCATAGTGCTCTGCGGCTAGGCTCTCGAAGCCGATGATCGGCTCGAGAAAAACGTCGATGCGCTCGTTGGCCAGTGCGTCCACGACAGCGGCGATCTTGCCTTGCGCCGCGACCCGGGCGGAACCGACGGCGGGCACGTCCGCTCCGCTCATCGTCTCATGGGCATACGTGGCATCCTCACCGGCATCGTCGCCGGTCGCCTGATCGGTAGCGGGCCACGCCCCGATGACGGCAAGGTCGGAAACGTCCAAGGCATCGACATCGCCCACCGCACCGCGTCCGACAGCCGCCTCCGGCTCGGCCGCAGAACCCGTCTCGCGCATCGCACTTGCCGCCGAGATATCGCCAGCGAGCCGCTTCAACAGGTCGTCGATGGGCGCGCGCGGCGTGGTCTCGGCGACGAGTGCGTCGATGGACGGCTCGTCGTCCTCGGCCGTTGCCGGCAGGCGCGCGACGACGGGAGGCAGCGTCGCGAGCTGCGCCGGGCTCTGAAGCTCCTGAGTGCGCGTGTCCGCTGCAGGCTCGGGTCGTGCCGACGTCCCAGCGAGGCCTGGTCCCCCGGTCGGCTCGATGCGGAGGTGTGGCGCGGTCGGCGGCGCCATCGGCGCCGCTGCCCGCAACGGCTCGGCGTTCGGAGTCTCGGCTCGGAGCTGCTCGGATCGCAGACCGGGCGCGGTCGGCAGGTCCACCCGCGGCGCGGCGGCAGCTACCCGTCCGAGCCGCGCATCGAGGTTCTCCATCTCGCGGCGCAGCTCCGCAAGTTGCTCGCTGCGGCGGACCAGCACGTGCGCTGCGAGCACCGCGGCGAGGAACATGGCGGCCACTACCGAGGCGGCCCATACCGGCGTCCCGAGCTGCAGCACCAGCACTGCCGCGATCACCGCCGACACCGTCCCCATGGAGGCCAGCACCACCGCCTCCCCGAGTCCCGAGCGCGCCCGCGCCCTGCCGGATTTCATGCTCGACGTCATCGCCATGGGACGGGTGCCTCCCTCAGCAGCCGGACGCGTATCCGACTGACCGAATCGCCAAATCTTCGGGAGGACTCTTCAGAGCAGCGCCCGCACCTGCAACCCGCCGCAGGCGCGTTTTCACCAGCATCCAGCGTCGCCGGCCCTGCCGGGACCCGGGAAGCAGACGAGGGCGGCAGGAATGACCCACCGCCCCCGTTGCAGTACTCGGCAACCGACGCCCGGTGCGTCAGGCGACGGCCTTGAGAACTGTCGCGATGCGATCGCGAATATCCGCCAGATGCGTCTCGGTGGCGATCAGCGGCGGCGCGACGATCAGCGTATCCATGGTCACGCGGCAGTACAGGTCGTGCTCGTGGAACATGCTCTCGATGGCGTTGTAGCCGCGCAATCCGGGCTTGCCGTCGATCGGGTCGAGGTCGATGCCGGCCATCAGGCCGATCGGACGGATGTCGGCGACGTGAGGCAGCCCCTTGAGGCTCATCATCGCGTCGGCGAATTTGCCTTCGTTGGCCCTGGCCTGCTCGTAGATACCTTCAGACTTGTAGAGATCGAGCGTGGCGAGACCGGCCGCCACCGCGAGCGGATGGCCCGAATAGGTGTAGCCGTGGAACAGCTCGATGATGTGCTCGGGACCGTTCATGTGCGCCTCGTAGACGCCCTTGCGGACCATCACGCCCGACATCGGCACCGCGCCGTTGGTGACGCCCTTTGCGAACGTGATCATGTCCGGCACGATACCGTAGCGCTCGGCGGCGAAGGCATGCCCGAGGCGCCCGAACCCGGTAATCACCTCGTCGAAGATCAACAGGATGCCGTGCTTCTCGGTGATCTCGCGCAGCTTCTTCAGGTAGCCCTTGGGGGGCGGCAGGCAGCCCGTGGAACCGGCCACCGGCTCGACGATGACGGCAGCGATGGTCGAGGCGTCGTGCAGCCCGATGAGCCGCGTCAGCTCGTCGGCCGTCTCGATGCCCCACTCCGGCTCGCCGACCGAGAATGCCTGCTTGGCGCGATTATAGGTGGTCGGCAGATGGTCGACACCGGCCAGCATGTTGCCGAACATCTTACGATTGGCGACCATGCCGCCGACGGAGATGCCGCCGAAGCCGACCCCGTGATAGCCGCGCTCGCGGCCGATGAAGCGGGTGCGAGAGGCTTCGCCACGCTGGCGGTGGTAAGCGAGCGCCACCTTGAGGGCCGTATCGACGGCTTCCGAGCCCGAGTTGGCGTAAAGTACATAGTCGAGATCGCCCGGCGCCATCAGCGCGAGCTGGGACGACAACTTGAACTGCTGAGGGTGCCCGTACTGGAAGGGCGGTGAGAAATCGAGCGTGGCCGCTGCCTGTTGGATCGCCTTGACGATGGGCTCGCGGGTATGGCCGGCGTTCACGCAGAACAGGCCCGACGAGGAATCGATGACCTTGCGACCATCGGCGGTGATGAAGTGCATGTCCTTGGCGCCGGCGAACAGCCTCGGCTTCTTCTTGAACGCGCGGTTCGGCGTGAAGGGAATCCAGTAGGACTCGAGCTCGTTCGGCTTCATATCCAGCGGGGCCATGGGCATCTCCTCGAAGACTGCGACGACGGAGGTCGGCGGGCGGCAAGTGCATCATGCAGCACGAC
>JBFWQN010000439.1:0-4937 GCA_050249405.1 Hyphomicrobiaceae bacterium
GGTCTGACGCTGGATGCCCCTGTCGTGGTTCCTGTTGTTGATGACCTCGGCGCGAAAGATTTCGTTGTCCTCGATGGCGAGCTCGCCGTCCCATGTCGTCGTGCGCGCGCGACCGCGATATTCCGCCCCCTGATAGATGAGGCGCACGCGAGCGCCCAGATCGCCGGCCGAGTAGGGCCGGAAGCAATCGATCGGCCGGTCGGCATCGAAAATCTCGACCCGCTCGATGGGTGCCGAGCCTGTCGCGGCCACTTTCAACTCCACGAAATCGCCCTTGACGCGGGCGATGTCGCCCATCGTCATGCAGTTGCCACGGTAGCTTCGGGCTCCCGCCACGACCGCCGGGTCGCGAATGAAGATGTCCGCCTCCGTTTCCGTGCGGGCTGATACGTCGAGAATCATCCGATTGCCGGTTGTCGCGTAGTGATGGCGGCGGCGAAGGCATTCAAAAATCGCATCGCGATCGAGACGGTCGGCGAGAAAGCACGTCAGCCCTCCTTGTGCACCGAAAAAGGATGCCCCGGGAAAGCAGGCGCCAGGCCGCCCCTTGTGCCCGTCCGAGTTCGCGACGATGCCAACTCGATAGCCGGCCTCGAAGGCGTCGTGCACGAGCCACTCGAACGTACCCCAGGCCGAGTGCACCTCGACAGCGGTCTCGAGCACCCCGTCGTGAGCCTGCAGGATGTCGGCGTAGCGGCCGCCCACATGTGCCATCACGATGCAGTCCCGCCCCGCGAGCTTCTCGAACAGCTCATTGGCCGTGTGCGCATCGGACGCCTCGTCGGCGCGGTCGGGCCCTTCGAATATTTGGGCGTGGCTCGAGCGATGAATTGCCTCTCCCTCGTTGCGGAAATAGACATTCCGATCCCCGCCGACGGCCGTGTTCGCACTCCATTCGTAACCCGGGATGCTGACGAAACGGCCGGGCTCGTCGAGCTCCCGCGTCAGCTGGTTGAGCTCCTTCCAGAATTCGCCCGTGATCTGGAAATCGTTGCCTTGATGCCCCATCACGTCGAGAAACGCCTTGTCGCGGCCGAAAAGAAAGTACTCGCGGGCGGGATTGGTGCCGAGCGTCTCGTCGGACTGTCCGTGCGTATCGCCCCAATAATGGCGGGGCATACCCGCATCGACGATCTCGATCGGATTGGAGCGGCAAAGAACGCGGCCAGTGGCATCGTGCACAGTGACGGTGCCGCCCCTTGCGGCCTCGAGCCCATGCACCTCCGCGGCGAATGACCCGGGATCAACCTCCACGCGGGCAGGCAGGCCCGAAAGATCCGCGTCCGTCTGAAGAAGGAGCGTCTGTGCCGCGAGCTTCGACGGATTGCCCCATTTGTCGTTCGCCTTGACGGCGAGACGAAATGGCTCGCCGCGGCGCACCCGCGTCGGCAGGACCGCTCGCCAATCGATGCCGGGTCCGGGGACGACGGCGATCGTGGGTGAAGCCGGCAGCGCCACGTAGTCGTAGGTGGCGATGGCATCGACCAGGACGCGAAACTCGAATTGCGACTCCGCGTAGGTCTGCACACGAATGCCTGGGCTGCCGAAGCGGCGATCCCCGAAGCGGATCGTGATGGTGTCACCGGGGCTAAGAAAATGCTTGGCGACGCCGACGTAGAGCGATCGGCTCCACGGCCTGATATTGCGCTTGAACTCCCATTTGAGGTCGAGCACCGCGCCGTTCGACGCCTCGGCGGTGGTGTAGCCCGCGCCCTGCGGATCATCGAGCTGGGCAGGCCCGAAGTCCGTCGCGAACCGGAAGCCGATCTTGATCGAGCCGGTATCGTCGATGCCGAAGGCGCCCGCCGTATAGACGAGCGTGAACGACTGCATCGAGCCCGCCTCGACGGCTCCCGACGGATCCAGCGTTGCCGTCCCCATCAATTCCGGGCGAAAATCCGAATAGGGCACTGTTCCTGTCTCCGCCGACCCGACCTCGCCCAGAGGTAGCGCGCGCCGGAAGGCCTGCCAAGCCGATTGGCTGCCGAGGATGCGGTGGGCCGAGCCGCGCGGGCTTTGCCGCCGGCCCGCCCGAAGCCGTGGGAAGGAGGCGTGGCGGTAGCCTCAATGCAGATGGAAGCCGCCGGTGACACAGCGAACGTCTGTCGGCGAAAGCAATCTGGCGTGCGAGATGCGGATGCGGAACAGGCTGCCGTCCAGGTTGCCTCTCCAGAAGGCGAGGAACTTGTTGAGGCGGGGGAAGGTCGGGTGGAGGTCGTAGTCCTGCCAGACGTAGCTCTGCAGCAGTGAAGGGTAATCCGGCAGCCGATAGGTTATCTCGGCTGTGGTGAGGCTGTAGCCGGCGAGCTGCTCGACGAGATCTCGACTCTTCATTGCGGTTCGGCTCCATTCTCCGTGGATGGTGTTTGTCCGGACGTCCGCACCACAAGCGTGCGGTGCGTGATCTGAGCAGATTCACGCATCAATTTCAACGGGCTGGCAGCAACCGGCGATCAGTGCTGACGGCTTTCCGCAGAAGCAGAGGCGAGATAATTACGCGCGACTCGTCGAGTGGGTTCCGGAAAGTGGCAGGCGAAAATATCTGCTCGAATGCGACAACGGCCACAAAGAAATAATAGAAATGGGAGTGACAGTAACCACTTGTTATAACTTGTCGCCGAGGCTGAACAAAGCTGTTGCGTGGTCTTGTCGCTGTGCTATGTGAGACTAGAGAACCCCTCAAAACACCTGTTAAGAAAGGAACCCAATCGATGGCCGCAATCAATGTCGACAAGCTCCCGCTGAAGGAGCTACTCGACCTCGAAGCTCGCGTTAAAAAGGCGATTGGCGCGGCGCGCGAGCGTGAGAAGAGCGAGGTCCGCCAGGAGATGATGGCTCTGGCTCAGAAGCGCGGTCTTTCGATCACCGAAATCTTCGGCGGCACGCGTGGCGGCGCCAAGGGTGGCAAGGTCGCCATCAAGTATCGCAATCCGGATAATCCGGATGATACCTGGACGGGTCGCGGCCGGCAGCCGAAATGGCTCGTCGCTGCCCTCAAGAAGGGCGCCAAGGTTGAAGATTTCGCGCTCTGATCCACGAGATCGCGACCGTCGAGAGCCCGTGCCTGCCCAGGCGCGGGCTTTCGCTTTTTCAATGGCATGTTCGTGCCGGGGTGGAGTGCCTGATCTCACGCCTGGCCCTTCGAAAAGCGCGCGAACAAAATAAGAAAATCTTCCGGTTCCGGTTCTGCCACACATGCAAGATCATTCGCCTGCACGGGTCGGAGACGAAGTTGTTGAAGGCGGGGGCATTTCATCGATTGGCACTCTAGGCTTGACACTGCCAATCCCCGGCGACATATACGCATCGTGAGCTGCGAGGGCTGCGTGCTCTGGAAGCCATGACGCGATGTCCGTGACATGGGCATGACCGGCTTCCTTCCCGCCGATCGCTCGAAGGCGAGGTCAGACGATGGCTTTTCGGCATTTGCAGCGTCCGAGCGTCGATCGTCGTCGTCGCGAGCACGTGGACGTTTTCGGGGCGGCCTCGATCATCGGCTTGGACTGTGAGTATCCTGCCGGATGGCCCGACAGCCATCCTTACCTCGGCGGGGATCGCAGGTGGGGTGAATTGGTGGCTGTGCCGTCTTGCGAAAGCGGCATCTCGGTCGCCCGCCGTCGAAGTGCGAGCCGGCGCTTCGCTGATCCACCCCGATAGTCGGGCTGTCCACCTGGCGCTGTTTTTCCCATCCTGGCCGCCGCGCTTTCCCCGCGGCGTCGGGCATTCCATTCACCAACCATCCGGAGACCGACCATGGCAGCCAAGGAAGTCAAATTCTCCCAGGACGCCCGCGAGCGCATGCTGCGGGGCGTCGACATTCTCGCCAACGCGGTTCGTGTCACCCTGGGCCCCAAAGGCCGGAATGTGGTGATCGAGAAGTCCTACGGTGCGCCCCGCATCACCAAGGACGGCGTGACCGTCGCCAAGGAGATCGAGCTCGAGGACAAGTTCGAGAACATGGGTGCGCAAATGGTGCGCGCGGTGGCCTCCAGGACCAGTGATACGGCCGGCGACGGTACGACCACGGCCACCGTGCTCGCGCAGGCCATTGTCAGGGAGGGAGCCAAATCGGTAGCGGCTGGCGCCAATCCGATGGATTTGAAGCGCGGTGTCGAGGCAGCCGTCGCTGCGATCGTGGCCGAGCTCAAGTCGAAAGCGCGGAAAGTAACCTCGAACGAGGAGATCGCGCAGGTCGGCACCATCTCGGCCAACGGCGACGAGGAGGTCGGCCGCATCATTGCCGAGGCCATGCGCAAGGTGGGTAACGAGGGGGTCATCACCGTCGAGGAGGCGAAAAGCCTCGCGACGGAGCTCGACGTGGTCGAGGGAATGCAGTTCGACCGCGGCTCTAACTCGCCGTACTTCGTCACCAATGCCGACAAAATGATCGCGGAGCTCGAGGACGTCTTTCTTCTCATCCACGAGAAGAAGCTGTCGGGCCTGCAGCAGATGCTGCCCCTGCTCGAGGCGGTGGTGCAGACGGGAAAGCCCCTGCTCATCATCGCCGAGGAGGTGGAGGGTGAGGCGCTGGCCACGCTCGTCGTCAACAAGCTGCGTGGCGGGCTGAAAGTGGCGGCCGTCAAGGCGCCGGGGTTTGGCGATCGCAGAAAAGCGATGCTCGAGGACATTGCCGCTCTCACCGGCGGCACCGTGGTCTCCGAGGAGCTGGGCATCAAGCTGGAGAACGTGACCGTCGACATGCTCGGCCGCGCCAAGCGGGTTCGCATCGACAAGGAGAATACGACGATCATCGATGGCGCCGGCAAGAAGCCCGACATCGACGCGCGCATCGCCCAGATCAAGATGCAGATCGAGGAGACCACCTCCGACTACGATCGCGAGAAGTTGCAGGAGCGGCTGGCCAAGCTCGCCGGTGGCGTGGCGGTGATCAAGGTCGGCGGCGCCACCGAGGTCGAGGTGAAGGAGCGCAAGGATCG
>JBFWQN010000440.1:0-4920 GCA_050249405.1 Hyphomicrobiaceae bacterium
CGATCTCTGGCTCGGCAATGGCCTCGAGGGGCGCATCTCATTCGAGACCCGGCACGCCCGCGGGCAGCGGGCCATCGCCGCTCTCGGGCTAGAGAGGCACGTCTTCTCCGCGGGAGGCCTCGACAGGGCCGTCACACTCTACCGGCTTCCGGAGCGCATGACGGAGCGCCACGTCGAATTCACACGCCGCATCGCGCTACGCGAGCAGGGCGATACGCGCCTGCTGGTCCGGGTTACGCAAGAGGATGGGCATCGCGCGTGGTCAAGTCCCATCTATCTCTTCCGATGAGAGAACGACCGGCTGCGCTACGGCCGTATCGTTCGGTCGCCTTATCTTTTGGATATCATTAATGCTTGCGAACTTCGTGGTTGCTGCCGTCTTGCGCCGATAATCGCATTTTTACGCTTCTCTGCAATTATCGCCCAGTTCCCACCTGACCGTGGCAAGCCGGCGTGCACCGGCTCCCCGCATCCGCGCATCCCACTGGATCGGCGCCGCCCTGAGCGGCGGCGCCAGCGTGCGTGTGGCTGGCCAGGACCGGGACATGCACTTGGCTGTGGCGTTTGGGGAAGTCACGATGGCGAGCAACTGGTTCGACCCGAGCAATTCGGATAGCTGGAAAATTCATTCGAGCGCACCTGGCTACGGATGCGCCTGTCCGTCGTGCGCCGCGCCTGTCGCACTCAACGGCACGGGCGGCGAGTCGATGGCGCTCGCCGGCGAGACACCGGTTTCGTTCCTCGCATTCGACACCGACCTCACCGATGCCGACCAGAACATCGACGCATTGATGAACACCAATGCCGGCACGTTCTCGACATACTGGTCGAACCTGTCGCTGACGTTCAGCTTCCTGGACGAGGCGTCCGACATCAGCTACTCGCCCGGCAGCGGCATCACTTTTGCCGAGGCCTTCAACGCCGACCAGATGGCGGCAACGCGAACCGTCCTTGGCCAGTTCGCTGGGGTCAGCAATCTCGCCTTCACGGAAAGCACGTTGGGCGATCCGAACGGCAACCTGCGCTTTTTCGAGGGCAACGGCATCGGGACCGCGTTTGCCTACTATCCGAACGGCGCAGAGTCCGGCGGCGATGGCTGGTTCAACACGAGCTACTACAATGCGCCGACGCTCGGCACGTATGCCTATCACACCTTCCTGCACGAGATCGGCCATGCGCTCGGCTTGAAGCACGGCCACGAAACCGGCGGTCCCGGGGCCATGACCGCCGACAAGGACTCGATGGAATACTCGGTCATGACCTACCGGAGCCATACCGGCGCCGGCCTGTCAGGCTACAGCAACGACACGAACAGCTTCGCGCAGTCGCTGATGATGTACGACATCGCAGCGATCCAGCGCTTCTACGGCGCCGACTTCACGAGCAACAGCACCAATACCACGTACACATTCTCGACCACCACCGGCGAGATGTTCGTCAACGGCGTGAGCCAGGGCACGCCCGGGGGCAACGTCGTCTTCCGCACGGTGTGGGACGGCAACGGCGTCGACACCTACGACTTGTCGAACTACACGACCGCTCTCAACATCGATTTGACGCCCGGGGGCTATTCCGATTTCTCCGTGGGTGCCAACAACCAGCGCGCCATGCTCGACTGGGGCTACTATGGCCCCGTCACCTACGCCCGCGGACATCTCTTCAACGCCCTGCAGTACGAAGGTGACGCTCGCTCGCTGATCGAGAACGCCAACGGAGGCAGCGCCGCCGACATCATCACCGGAAACGCCGCCAACAACACGCTGAACGGCAACGGCGGCAACGACACCCTCAACGGCGGCGACGGCAACGACTTCCTCAACGGCGGCACCGGCAACGACAGCATGACCGGCGGCACGGGCAACGACACGTTCGTCGTCGACAGCGCGAGCGACGTCGTCGTCGAGGCGGCCGGCGCGGGCGGCGGCACCGATTTCGTGCGGACGTGGGCCTTCAATCTCGACCTCGCCAACTATGCCAACGTCGAGAACGCGCTGCTGACCGGCACTGCGAGCCTCTCGATCACCGGCAACAACGGCGCCAATGTGCTGACCGGCAATACCGGCAACAACACGCTCAATGGCAATGACGGCAACGACACGCTATCGGGCGGCGACGGCAACGACTTCCTCAACGGCGGGGTTGGTGTCGACAGCATGATCGGCGGCGCCGGCAACGACACGTTCGTCGTCGACAGCACGAGCGACGTCGTCGTCGAAGCAGTAGGCGCGGGCGGCGGCACCGATCTCGTGCGCACCTGGGCCTTCAATCTCGACCTCGCCAACTACGCCAACGTCGAGAACGCGCTGCTGACCGGCACTTCGAGCCTCTCGATCACCGGCAACGACAGCGCCAACGTGCTGACCGGCAATACCGGCAACAACACGCTCAACGGCAACGGCGGCAACGACACGCTCAATGGCGGCGACGGCAACGACCTCCTCAGCGGCGGCTCCGGCATCGACAGCATGATCGGAGGCGCGGGCAACGACACGTTCATCGTCGACAGCACGAGCGACATCGTCGTCGAGGCGGCCGGTGCGGGTGGTGGCACGGATACCGTGCGGACGTGGGTGTTCAACCTGAACCTCGCCAGCTATGCAAACGTCGAGAATGCACTGCTGACCGGCACGTCCAGCCTCTCGTTGACCGGCAATAGTGGCGCCAACACGCTCACGGGCAATGCCGGGGCCAACACGATGACGGGCGGCGGCGGCGCCGACACGTTCGCCTTCAACACGGCGCTCGGGGGCACGAATATCGACACGATCACCGATTTCGTGGTGGTCGACGACACGATCGCGCTCGAGAACGGCATCATGACGGCACTCGGGGCGGCCGGGACGCTCACCGCCAACCAGTTCGTCATCGGGGCGCACGCCGCCGATGCCGACGACCACATCATCTACGACGACACCACGGGCAAGCTCTACTACGACGACAATGGCAGCACCGCTGGCGGCGAGGTGCAAATCGCGACGCTCTCGTCGGGGCTGCTGCTCACACACGCGGATTTCCTGGTCATCTGAGGAAGTCCAGAGGCGGCGGAGCCATGGCCCCGTCGCCGCCCACACCCGGGCTTGACGCCCGTTCCGGCACGTGGCTTTCCTCGCGCCCGTGCTCGGCCAGGGAAAGCCACGAGGGAATGCGGCAGGAATGCAGCGCGCCATCCAGCGGTTCGAGGTCAGCCTGAAGGCGTTCCTCGTGCGCGAGGGGCGCGCTCTCTTTGTTCGCGAGGCCGACAGCGGCTACTGGGAGCTTCCCGGCGGCCGCATCGACGTCGGCGAGGAATGGGTCCGCCACGATGCCATTCTGGCGCGAGAGATCGCAGAGGAGCTCGGCTCGTCGCTCGTCGTCGAGCTCGGCGAGGCGGCGGTGAGCTGGACGCGCCAGCGGCCGACCGACGGCACGTTCCTGTTTCTGCTCGTGAGGCCCGGGCGCATCGTATCGGGCGAGCCGGCGCTCTCGAACGAGCACACCGAGCTGGCCTGGGTCAGCGAGGACGAGGCGAAAGGTCTCGAATTCCCGCCTGCCTCCGGTTATCGCGAGGGCATCGCCGCACTCTGGCGATTGGCCGGCTGAAAACCTTATCCGCGGCCGCTCTTCGCCTCGCTCCGTTTCGCCGCGCTTGACCGCTCCCAGCTTCCGTCGCCACCCTCGATCGCGAGCCAGGCTGATCGTGGCGGCTCGAGCGAGAAACGGGAGCTCTTGATGTACATCGAAGACCAGAGAAAGAAGGGCCGCGCCCTTCTGGGCGAGGTGATCGGCAAGGCCTATCTCGACAAGCGGGATGCCTCGACGAACGATTTCAACCGGCCGCTGCGGCAGTTCTCCGAGACCTATGCCTTCGGTGACATCTGGTCGAGGCCCGGCCTCGAGCGAAAAGTGCGCAGCATGCTCTGCATGGCCATGCTCACCGCGCTCGGCAAGCCGGAGGAGCTGAAGCTGCACGTCAACTCGGCAATCAACAACGGCTGCACCGTGTCCGAGATCCAGGAGGTGCTCTACCAGACCGTCGCCTATTGCGGCATTCCGGCGACCATCGAGGCCTTCAAGGTCGCGGAGGCGGTGCTGACCGAGCGCGGGCTGCTTCCGAAGGCCTGACGCGACGCATGACAGGGCCGTCACGTCGCTGCGGCGATTGCCTTTGACCCCGCGCCTCGAGCCTGCCTAAGCTGACAAAAAAGCGGCCTTCGGCACGAAAACCGCAGGCCGCACCAGGGACGTGAACGCCGAGGCGAAGCTTATGGCTGTGTCCGAGATTGCGGGCGACGGGAGGAAAATGCCCGTCCCGCTCGCCGCACTGGTTGCGTTGAACGGGGCGCTTCTGACGGTCTGCCGCTACCTCGCGATGCTGCTCGTGCTCGCCATCGCGGTGATCGTCGGTGCCGCCGTCATCTTCCGCTACGGCTTCAACAGCTCGCTGTCGTGGTCCGAGGACGCGGCCAAGTTCCTCATGGTCTGGATGACCTTCGTCGGCGCGCCGCTCGGCTTCAAGCATGGCGCGCACGTGGCCATCGACCTGATGCCGCCGGGCCTGCCCGCGATCGCCTTGCGACTGGTCCGCGCCCTCGTCTGGGCGATCGTGCTCTTCGTCATGGCGATTCTGGCGCGGAACGGCTGGATCTTCGCCTGGAACGGCCGCACGCAGGTGGCGCTCACGATCGGTGACGTCTCGATGCTGTGGATCTTCATCTGCATGCCGATCGGCGCGGCGCTGATGGCGCTGGTCGCCCTCGAGCAGCTGCTGCGCGTGCTGCTCGGATGGCCCGAGCTCGGCGCCGTCTCGGACGACCAGATCTCGACCCAGGGCATCTAGCAGGACCGCCGTCACCGAACGCCGATAGGGAAGACGCCATGAGCCTGCTCTTCTTCTGGGTATTCCTGGCCTCAATGGCCATCGGCGTGCCGGTCGTTTTCGCA
>JBFWQN010000441.1:0-4920 GCA_050249405.1 Hyphomicrobiaceae bacterium
GCCGCCCATCGCGCCGCCGAGCGCGCCCTGCCCTTGCTGCGCGCCGGCAAGAGCCTGCGTTTCCTGGCGCTGCCGGCGGGCGAGGACCCCGACAGTCTGATCCGCACCCGCGGCGCCGACGCGATCCGCCGCAGTCTCGATCTGGCGCAGGCCCTGTCGGACATGGTCTGGAGCATGGAGACCGAGGGCAAGCCCAACGACACGCCCGAGCGCCGCGCCAGCCTGCAGCGCGCCATCGAGCAGCGCGTGGCCGAGATCGCCGATCCCGTCGTCCGGGACTTCTACCGGACCGAAATGCGCAGCCGGATCGGCCGCCTGCGCCGGCCGGAGGGGCAACCCTGGCAACCCGGGCAGCGAAGGGGCTTCCGCGGCCCCGGCCCCGACCCTGCGCCTTTTGCTGCGGGCTCGGCCGCCCGCCGGGCCGGAATCGACATGGACGGCTCCCGGCAGGAACGGGCGCTGCTGGGGGCCCTGCTGGAACGGCCGGCGCTGTTGCACGTCCTGGCCGAGGACGTGGCCGCCCTGCCCATCGCCAGCCCCGAGCTCGCCCGCCTGCGCAGCGGCCTTCTGGACGCCCTGTCCCTGGTCTCCGAGGGGATCGACCCGGCGGCCGAGGAGGCCCTCCTGGGTGGGGCTGACGAGGGCACCGATATCCCCCTTGAAGCCCGGCTGATCGAGGAGCATCTGGAGCGCTCCGGTCTGGGCCGGTTGGCCGCCGCTGCCCGGGTCCGGGCCCGGGAGGCCTTCCGGGTGGATCCGGCCGACGAGGACGGCTGGGTCGGCCAGTGGCGCCGGATGGCCCGCCATCTCAGCCAGCTCACGGCCGAGCCGGAGGAGCTGAAACGGGCCGAGGAGGCCCTGGCCGAGGACATGAACGAGGAGAATCTCAAGCGCCTGGAGGCGATTCTGGACCGAATACGGCGGGAAGGCATCGAATCGGGGACGGGATAGCCGGCCGCAGGCGATTCAATGCAGTAACCTCTATCGCTGCTTGAAGTTAAGTCCCATATAGTAGAAGGGTAGTTTTGCGGGGCCGCCCTCTCCGCCTCCCCTTCTCGCAGCAAAATCCACGGCCCAACGGCCGTTTTAATAGTTTGTGCACCTTAAGGACCAAGAATGGCGACCAAGACAGCGCCCGTTGCCCAGCCTGAAGCCACCGACGCCCGCGAAGAGGGGCCCGACGCCCCCCTGCTCGACACCCTTGGCGCCGAGCTCAAGAAGCTCGTCCAGAAGGGCAAGGAGCGCGGCTACGTCACTTACGACGAGTTGAACGCCGCCCTGCCGCCCGACGAGGTGTCCTCCGAGCAGATCGAGGACACCATGGCGATGCTGTCGGAAGCCGGCGTCAACGTGGTTGAGGCGGAGGAGCAGGAAGAAGCCCCCGCCGCCACTCCGGCTGAGCCCGCCAAGACCGCCGTGGTCGCCGCCGAAGCGACCGGCGAGGACGAGGAGCTCGGCCGCACCGACGATCCCGTGCGCATGTACCTGCGCGAGATGGGCAGCGTCGAGCTCTTGAGCCGCGAGGGCGAGATCGAGATCGCCAAGCGCATCGAGGCCGGCCAGGACAAGATGATCGGCGGCATCTGCGAGAGCCCGATGACGATCACGGCGCTGCTGATGTGGCGCGACGCGATCAACGAGGGTCGCATCCTGCTGCGCGACGTGATCGACCTCGAGGCGACGCAGGGCGGTGCGCCCGGCGAGGGCAAGGGCGTCATGGCGACGCCTGCTCCGGTGCCGGGGGCCATCCCGCGTCCGGCGATGCCGAGGCTCGTGCGTCCCGCGGCGCCGCCGCCGCAGGTCAATGGCGAGGCTGGCGCCGCCGAAGGCGCCACCGAGGGCGGCGACGACGACGACGAGAACGCGCTGTCGCTGTCGGCGCTCGAGGAGAAGCTCAAGCCCGAGGTGCTGCGCACGCTGACGCGCATCGCCAAGGTCTATGTCGAGATGTCGAAGGTGCAGAACCGGCGCTTGTCGACGCTGAGCCGCGGCCAGAAGCCCAGCGCGGAGTTCGAGAAGAGCTACGAGAAGCACCGCAAGAAGATCGTCGAGCTGGTGCGCACGGTGCACATCAACGCCCACCGCATCGAGCAGCTCAAGCTCTCGCTCTACGACCTGAACCGCAAACTGATGATGCTCGAGGGCAAGCTTCTGCGGCTGGCCGAGGGCTTCCGCATCCCGCGCCAGGACTTCCTCGACAACTACCTGACGCACGAGATCGACCCCAACTGGCTCGACAAGGTCGGCAAGCTCTCGGGCAAGGGCTGGAAGGACTTCTCCAAGAGGAAGGCGGTCGACGTCGAGAAGCTGCGCGCCGAGATCAAGGCGATCTCCGACATCGCCGGCGCGCCGATCTTCGAGTTCCGCCGCATGTGCAAGACCGTGCAGGACGGCGAGCGCGAGATGATGCGCGCCAAGAAGGAGATGATCGAGGCCAACCTGCGCCTGGTGATCTCGATCGCCAAGAAGTACACCAACCGCGGCCTGCAGTTCCTCGACCTGATCCAGGAAGGCAACATCGGCCTGATGAAGGCGGTCGACAAGTTCGAGTACCGCCGCGGCTACAAGTTCTCGACCTACGCCACGTGGTGGATCCGGCAGGCCATCACCCGCTCGATCGCCGACCAGGCGCGCACCATCCGCATCCCGGTGCACATGATCGAGACCATCAACAAGCTGGTCCGCACCAGCCGCCAGATGCTGCACGAGATCGGCCGCGAGCCACAGCCCGAGGAGCTGGCCGAGAAGCTCGGCATGCCGCTCGAGAAGGTGCGCAAGGTGCTGAAGATCGCCAAGGAGCCGATCAGCCTCGAGACGCCGATCGGCGACGAGGAGGATTCACATCTCGGCGACTTCATCGAGGACAAGAACGCGGTGATCCCGCTCGAGGCCGCGATCCAGGGCAATCTGCGCGAGAGCACCACGCGGGTGCTGGCGACTCTGACGCCGCGCGAGGAGCGCGTGCTGCGCATGCGCTTCGGCATCGGCATGAACACCGACCATACGCTGGAAGAGGTCGGCCAGCAGTTCTCGGTGACCCGCGAGCGCATCCGCCAGATCGAGGCCAAGGCGCTGCGCAAGCTCAAGCACCCGAGCCGCTCGCGCATGCTGCGCAGCTTCCTCGACCAGGGCTGAGCGCAGAAGACGATCGTGAAAAAGCCGGGCAATGCCCGGCTTTTTCTTTGTCTGGGAGTGCGGGCCTCCGGCCCGCTCATGGTCTCCGTCTTCCGGACCGCGCGCGTGCTCGCGCGCTTCATGATCATGAGCGGGCCGGAGGCCCGCGCTCCCCTCATGAAGTCTTGGGACCACTCATTGGTCACGCGACGGCCGAGGCCGATTGCCTACGATCGGCGCTTCCCAAACATCTCAGGGAGAGCGGCGGTGCTTGCCGGCAACCAGATCACGGCACGTTTCAAGGATGCGCTGCGCCCCTGGGCGTCGGCATTGCCCCAGTTTTCAGGGCTGCCCTCGTGGTCGCGCACGATGGGCGTTCTCAAGCATCACGGTTTCTCACCCGTGACCGTGTTCGACATCGGCGTCGGCTATGGCACGTTCCCGCTCTATCGCGCCTTCCCCGACGCCTTCTATCACCTGATCGATCCGGCCCACGAATCGCTGGCCCATATGCAACGCCTGGCGCGGCGCCTGCGCTGCCAGGTCCATCCGGTGGCGCTGGGCGATCACGAGGGCACCGCGACGTTGGAAGTGCGCGCCGACATCCAGGAATCGACCCTGCTCGAGGAAGTGGGACCGCGCCGCGTGCGTCGTCACGACCGCGTTCCCCTGCGCCGCTTCGATTCGCTGTTCGGCCCCATCATGCGGCCATCGCTGTGCAAGATCGACGTGCAGGGCGCCGAGCAGATGGTGCTTGCCGGCATGACCGGCCGGCTGGGCGAGATCGATGCATTGATCATCGAGACCAGCACCATCGCCACCGTGCAGGGCGGCGCTGAGATCGGTGCGATCGTCCGCTTCCTGACGGAGCATGGCTTTGCCTTGACGGACATCGTAGGCTTGCGTCGCCGACCGCTGGACGGTGCGACGGCGCAACTCGACCTGCTGTTCGTGCCGAACAAAGCGCCACCGCGCAGCGACAGGCGGTGGGCCGCCGATGCCTGATTGCTGCTCGTCAGGCGGGTCGGGTTATGTGATCATTGCGTGAAGCAGTGGCCATTGTGTGACCCGCCAGGCTGGATGTACGCTGCACTTGCGAAGAGCGAACGCAGTTGCAACATGCACCACGACATGGCTCGCGGTGGTACGCTGACGACAATGGAGCTGCGACCTGTTGTCAGCGGGATGGAAAGCGTGCAACCGGCCTTCCCGCGCCATCGTTTAGGCGTCCGTGACGCGGGCGTGCCGCAATCGGGCCACATGGCCCGTTTACGGATTCTTCCACGGGTCAGGTAGGCGGGATGACGATCAGGAGCCTGGCGAGGCACACCGTTGCAATCGGCTTGTTGCTTTTATCCGGCTGCGAGGCGGCACGAAACATGCGCGACGACTTTGCTCGATTGACGTCGTCCCAGCCCACGGCGCCGAAAGCAAAGCCCGCCAAAAGCGTGGCTTCGACCACACGGCCGCGCGCCGCGCCCGTCGCGCCGACTTCCCCCGATGCACCCGAGGCCTCCGTCGCCAACCCGGCCACGGTTTCGGACGATCCGCCGGCACGCCCCTCCACAGGCGATCCGGGGCTCTCGCTTGCCGGCAAGAGCGAGACGGAGCTGCGTGCCATGCTTGGTGCGCCAACCAGCGAGGAGGACCGCCCCCCCGGGAAGCGGTGGCGCTATCGAGACGGGCAATGCACCCTGGACGTCCAGCTCTATCCGGACGTCCAGACAAAGCAGTTCGGAACTCTTGCGTACGAGGTAAAGAGCGATGACAACACAGATGAAGGAAAGCGTGTCTGCCTGGTCCAGC
>JBFWQN010000442.1:0-4911 GCA_050249405.1 Hyphomicrobiaceae bacterium
CAACCACGACGAGACGGTCGGCGGGACCGGCGCCCGAGTCCCACAGCGCGTTCAGGGCGGTTTCCATGTTGGCGGCCAGGGTTGCTCGACGCGCGGGATCGTCGTCCGGCTCGGGGACCAGCTTACCCGCCGGAGCCAGGAACTGGTCCTGGTGGGGATGCAGGCAGAACACGGTGCGGCCCACGAGCTCGGGCGGTCCCACCTCCACGCTGCCGACCGCGCAGTAGCCGTACTTCACCGGGAACGGGAAGGAACCTTCCTGCATTGGTGCCCGCATCCGCTCACGCTCGGCCTCCGGCACGGACCCCGATAGAACCAGCCGCTCGGTGCCCCGGCTGATGCCGGTGAACAATGATTTAACAAGCGCGGTGCCCTCCCGCGTCGCAGATAGCGGCGCTGTCCGCAATTCCGCCATGCCGGGTCGCACATACCACAGGGCGCGGGCCATCCGCCGCGAGCCCGTCGACCGGCGCGGAGCCGGCTTCGCTTCTTCGTTCATGGGTCGTTCAGCGGCCTTGTGATGGAAGAGCGCGCCATTCCGAGGTCGAGACCCAAACGAGACCGAAGCCTCCGAACCCCACACCGCAGCAACCAACGGCCCGCGCACCCATGACCGAAAGCGCCGACACCGCACGCCCGCTCGTCCGTAGCGCACGTCTCGCGCAGGCGAGCCATAGCGTACCGACCGGCCTCCAGACAACGGCCGAGCTTTCCCGCCGCCGCCGGCTGGTGGTCGCCCTCAACGTCGGCACCTGGCTGCTGATGATGTGGGCAGCCGCGACCATTCTCGGCGCCGGCGGCTGGACGCTGCTCGACTACGTCCTGCTCGCCTGCTTCGCCATCGGCACGCCCTGGACCGTGCTCGGCTTCTGGAATGCCGCCATCGGCCTCTGGCTGCTGCACGTGCACAAGGATCCGGCGACCGAGGTGGCGCCGTTCGCGGCGGCCGGCGACCTGGCGACGCCGGTCACCACCCCGACGGCCATCTTCATGACCGTGCGCAACGAGGACCCGGCGCGCGCCGTCCTGCGCATGAAGACCATCAAGGCCTCGGTCGAGGCGACCGGCCAGGGGGCCGCATTCAGCTATTTCATCCTGTCGGACACCAATGTCACCGACGTCGCCGACGCCGAGGAGAAGGCCGTCGCCGCCTGGAAGGCCGCCGCCGGCAAGGACGGCGAGCGCATCACCTACCGGCGCCGCACCGACAACCGGGGCTACAAGGCTGGCAACGTCAAGGATTTCTGCGAGCGGTGGGGCCACGATTTCGAGCTGATGATCCCGCTCGACGCCGACAGCGTCATGTCCGGCGAAACCATCGTCAAGATCGTGCGCATGATGCAGGCCTACCCGAAGCTCGGCCTCGTGCAGACGCTGGTGGTCGGCATGCCATCGTCCTCGGCGTTCGCCCGCATCTTCCAGTTCGGCATGCGGCACGGCATGCGGTCGTACACCATGGGGCAGGCGTGGTGGGTCGGCGACTGCGGCCCGTTCTGGGGCCACAACGCAGTGGTCCGCATCAAGCCTTTCATGGAGGAGTGCGAGTTGCCCATCCTGCCGGGCAAGCCGCCACTCGGCGGGCACGTGCTCTCCCACGACCAGGTCGAGGCGACGCTGATGCGCCGGGCCGGCTACGAGGTGCGCGTGCTGCCGTTCGAGGGTGGCTCGTGGGAGGAGAATCCACCCACCATGCTCGACTTCGCCAAGCGTGACGTGCGCTGGTGCCAGGGCAACATGCAGTACGTGAAGCTGCTCGACATTCCGGGCCTCCTGCCGATGAGCCGCTTCCAGCTGGTGTGGGCCGTGCTGATGTTCCTCGGCCTGCCGGCCTGGACCTTCATGATCGGCTCGCTGCCACTCTCGGCCTGGGAGGCGCAGGGCATTGCCAACTATCCCGCGGCGCTGGCGATCGGCCTCTACGTGGTGTTCTTCGCCATGTACCTGTCACCGAAGATCGCCGGACTGATCGACGCCGTGCTGACCAAGGGTGGCGTTGGGACTTTCGGCGGGCCTGTGCGCTTCGCGGTATCGGCCGTGATCGAGATCGTGTTCTCGTTCCTGCAGGGTGCCGTCTCGAGCTTCCGCACCACGGTGTTCATGATCGGCCTCGCCTTCGGCAAGTCGGTGGTGTGGGGCGGCCAGTCGCGTGACGCCTACGGCATCTCGTGGACGACGGCGGCCGAGAACCTCTGGCCACAGACGCTGTTCGGCATGGCGTTGTGCAGCCTGCTCTACTGGGTGTCGCCGACGGCGTTCTGGTGGAGCCTGCCACTCACCGCCGGATACCTGCTCGCCATCCCGTTCGCGGTGATCACGGCCTCGCCCGCGCTCGGCCGCTGGATGCAGCTCTGGGGCATCGCCGGCATACCGGAGGACTTCGATACGCCGAAGGAGGTCACAGCCGTTCAAACGGCCGCGTGAGCCGCGCGCCCCCGGGGAGAAGCTATTCTTCTCCGCCGGGGGAGCGACGCCGAGCCGTCCTCGGCGGTGCGGCACGTCGTGGCGCCGGACGTGTCACTGGAACTCGGAGCGATAGCCCTTGGCCGCATTCCAGCGCTCAACGAACTCGCGCTTGCTGGTCAACGCCTTCTTGAACCAGGCATTCTCCTCGGCGTTCTTGTCCTCCCACTCACGGGTGGCTTTCCTGACCGCCTCGATGTAGCTGGGCTCGACGTAGACGATCTCGGCGCCCTCCTCCTTGTATTTTCCGAGCGCGGCCGTGTCCTGGTAGGTCAGCGCCATCCACGACTCGAGGGTGGTTTTCTTGGCCGCCTCCTCGAGCAGGACCTTGGTGTACGGATCGAAGCGATCCCAGAGACCCTTGTCGAAGATGCATTCCTGCACGGCCGCGGGCTGGTGCAGACCGGGCAGGATCACGTACTTGGCGATCTTGTGGAAGCCGAGCGGCAGGTTGATCGACGGCGTTCCCCACTCGATCGCATCGACCACGCCGCGCTCGAGCGCCTGATAGACCTCGCCTCCCGAGAGAACCACGGTCGAGGCGCCGAGCGTCGCTGCGACCTGTGCCCAGGCACCCGCCGTGCGCAGCTTGAGGCCCTTCAGATCCTCGGGCTTCGTCACGCGCTTCCTCGAATGCATATGGATCTCGTCGGAGTGCGCACCACAGGGCAGCGCCACGAGCCCGAACTTCTCCATGCGCCATTCGGCCCACATCTTCGCGCCGCCGGCCTCGTAGAGCCAGTGCAGCTGCGCCTCGATGCCGGGCGAGCCGACGTAGCCGGCGAAGATGACACCAGCCTTGTCGATGCCCCAGTCGTAATTCGGCGAGGCATTTCCGGCGGGTGCGATCTTCTTCTGGACCGTCTCGGTGACCTTGAGGGCCGAGCCGATGGTTCCGCCCGGAAACACCTGGAACTTGACCTTGCCGTTGGTGAGCTTGTCGGCGTTATTGGCGAAGCCTTTCGCGAAGTAGTCGAGAAAGGCGCCGCCCGGCCAGGCCGTGGCCATGCGGATAGTCTCCTCGGCAGCGGCCGGACCGGCGCTGAGCATGACGGCGAACGCTGCGGCGGACGCCCATTGGCGGGCTGAAGTGGCTTGCCTCATCACGACCTCTCGGTTCCAACGCCCGAAGCGGCAATTGCCGATCCCACTCGAGCACCGAGAGCCTACTTTGCAGGCATTGGGAGCACAACGCTTGCGCGATAGGTGCTGAATGGGCCGACCGCAGATCGGTCCATAGTGCATGCAGACGTGAAAAAACGGCGCTGCCGAGCGGAGCCGAGGCTGCGCAGCCGAGATCGCACGAGATGGACATCGGCGGCGGCGCCTACGCCATCGCCTGGATCTCCTCCAGGCTGAGATTGCCTGGCACGATGACGATGGGGATCGGAAACGAGCCGGCGAGCTTTCCGGTTGCCAGCGACGAGACGAGCGGCCCAGGTCCCCGCGCCTCGGTCGAGGCACCCAGGATCATGATGGCGATGTCCTCATCCTCGTCGATGAGCTTCAGGATCTCGTCGGCGCGCTTGCCGGAGCGGACGACCTCCTCGGTCGGGATGGTGTCGAAGCCCGCCTTGTCGAGCTTGCGGCGATTGAGGCGGAACAGCGCCTTGGCCTTGGCCGTCTCCTCCTCCACCTGCATGGCCTTGATGCCGGCCCACTGGGTGAAGTCGGTGGGCTCGATCACGTAGAGCAGCGCGATTTGCCCCCCGGTATGGCCGATACGGCTCGCCGCGAAGAAGAGCGCTCGCTCCACCTCGGGCGTCTCGTCGACGACCACCAGGAACTTGCGCCGGTGACCTTGCTCGAAGACTCGACGTTTTTTGACCATGATGCAGTTTGCCATGCGGCGGGCGCGCCTACAACCGGCGACGCCCGCAGTGCAGCAGGCTCAGCTATTGCCTGTATTATCAACTCGCTATCCGCGTCGCGTCAGGATCTAACGAAACCGACGATGTCCTTCACCTCGTTCATGATCGGGGCCGCGATGGCCCGAGCGCGCGCGGCGCCGTCGGCGAGGATGCGGTCGATCTCGGCCGCGTCGGCGTAGAGCCGGCTCATCTCGGTCGTGATCGGCGAGAGCTTGGCCACCGCCACCTCGGCGAGCGCTTTCTTGAAGGCCGAGAACTGGCCACCTCCGAACTGACGCAGCGTCTCCTCCTGGGTGACGCCGGCGAGCGCTGCGTAGATGCCGGTGAGGTTGTCCGCCTCGGGGCGCCCCGTGAGGCCGGCCGCCTCTGACGGCAGCGCCTCGGGGTCCGTCTTGGCTCGCTGGATCTTGCGCGCGATGGTGTCGGCGTCGTCGGTCAGGTTGATGCGGCTCATGTCGGACGGATCCGACTTCGACATCTTCTTGGTGCCGTCGCGCAGGCTCATCACACGCGTTCCAGGGCCGAGGATGATCGGCTCGGGCTGCGGGAAGAAACTGCCGTCCGCATAGCCCTTGGCGAC